>DATCDL010000498.1:0-9992 GCA_036510715.1 Acidobacteriaceae bacterium | reverse complement strand
GCGGCGACACCCTCCCGCCCTTCCTCAAAAAGTCCGAGAACTTCGACGCCAATTGCGGCCGCAGCGCCGTCGTCGTCCTCTCCGCGGATCAACTCCACGCCTTCCTCGACATCCTGAACGGCGTCTCCATCGTCATCCCGGCACCCGCCGCCCAGACGCCCGCCGCCCACACGCCTGGCGACAGGCCCTAATTGGTCAACGACTCGTGGTTGTAGCTGATCACGCGTGTCACCTTCCAGACGCCATCCTTGTTCTGCCACAGCGTCACGAACCTGGCCTCGCCACCGGGCTCCTCCGGGTGCCCGGGATGATGGAAGCGATGCACGCCGATCTCCACGGCTCCATATCCCTTCAGCCGATACACCTCCAGCGATCCCGGCACCAGCGTCCGCTCCACCTTGCCGCAGATGTTCTGCTTGATCGCCGCGAGGAATGGAGCCTTGCCCACCATCAGCCCTGTCTGGTCGTGATAAAACTCCAAATCATCCGACACCATCGCGCCCAGAGTCGTCAGATCGCAGTGGTTGTAGGCATCGAACAACTTCGTATCCAGAGCCGTCACGGTCTCGGTCAGCGCCGCTTGCTCAGCCGCGGGCACAGGCTGTTGCGCGCTCGCACAGAAGGGAACAGCGAGCAAACCAAGCAGGGGCAGGGCGCGTAGAAACTTCAGCATGAATCACCTCAGATCACCTCGAATGAGATGCTCTACGCACCGCACTCCACCGCAGTTCCATCGCTACAGCCAGCGTACTCAACGCGCCTTATCGAAGGGCAAGCACACTACAAACACCGTGCCGCTCTTACGTTTACGCACGCTGCTGCGCACCCGCAGAGTTCCGCCGTGTTTTTCGATAATCCCTGCACTCACCCAAAGTCCCAGCCCTGTTCCTACCGCTTCCTTCGTCGTAAAGAACGGCTCATAGAGCCGCTTCATTGTTTCGGGAGTCATACCATGACCAGTGTCTGCCACGGTAATGCGCACCCTGGTCGAACCATTATGGCCGCACGTGCTTGCCCGCAACCTCAGCCACAGCGTTCCTCCTTTAGGCATCGCATCAATCGCGTTCCCGATGAGGTTCGCGAACACCTGTCGCACCTCTCCCTCATAGCAAAGGAGCGGGGGGCATTCGCGTATGTCCAACTTTAGCTCCACTCCGAGGTGCCCCATCCGGCCTCTGTAGAGCGGCAGAACGGAAGTCAATATCTCTCCAACGTCTGTCAGCGCAGGTGCCGTCAGTTGTCTATGGAATCGAAGGGTTTGGGTGGTAATCTGCGCCGTGCGCGCCAGTTCAACTTCCGCTGCTTCGAGATATTCCCTCGCCTCATCATTCTCCACGGCAGCTTTCGCTAAATAGATCAGGTTCGTCGCTGCCTCCAGCGGATTGTTGATTTCGTGTGCAATCGACGAAGCGAGTCGACCCACAACCGCCAGCTTCTCGGCCTGCCGCAACGCCTCCTCCGTCTGTCTCTGCGCTTCCATGTCCGTGTTCGTTCCAAACCACCGGACGATCCTTCCTGTCGCATCCCGAATAGGTAAAGCCAGTGTGAGAAAGCTGCGAAACGTGCCGTCTGCTCCCCGCAAGGGAAACGTCATATCGAAGGGCTCTCCCGATGCAAGCGATCGCTTGTACTGCTCCAGCACCTCCGGAAGCACTTGCTGATCATGCACCGATTGCCATCCCCACCCCGCCATCTCTTCCGCCGTCTTGCCCGTGTACTCATACCAGCGCCGGTTGTACCAAAAGATGTCGCCCTCGGGATTCGCCATCCACGCCATTTGAGGAATCGAATTGGCGAGCACGCGAAACTGCTCTTCGCGTGACTCCACCTCCTGTCGTGCCAGCACCTGATCGGTCACTTCCATTGCATGAACCAGAATGCCATCCACCGCTCCCGCCGCGTTCCGAGTCGGCTGGTAGACGAAGTTGAAATACGCTTCCGGTTCATGCAGCGTGTCTCCTCTGCGGAGCCAAACCTTCACTTCCTTACCCCAGATAGGCTCTCCCGACTTGAGCACCCCATCCAGCAGCTTGATGAAGCCCTGCTCTGCAATCTCCGGTAACGCTTCGACAAGGGGTCTGCCGATGAAGGCTTCCCGTGATTTCCTCCGAGTCAGTTGTAAGTACTGGTCATTGACTAGTGTGACCTTGTGATCTGGGCCCTGCAGCATCAGAATCCCGGCCGGTGCTTGCATGAACAGCTCGCGAATTTTCGTTCTCTCGGCTTCGGCCTCGGCGAGCAGTTCAGCCTCTCGCTGCGCCGTGTGTGCGTCCCGCGCCGACTCGCTCAGATCATCCGCAACCTGTTTGAAAAACGCCCGATAGGGAGCGTCCAAACGCTTTCTCGGGCTTACGCCCGCCAGTAGAAACCCCGTTGGCCGTCCTCCGCTCACGCCTCGAATCGGCACCGTAACCAATTCGTCGACCGTCCCATCGCGTGGCCCGACCGGCGACCGCGCTAATCCGGCTTCCGTCACCGGCACCAGACAGATCTCATCCGCGATCAATCGCTCGTAAGGAAGCCATCCAGCCTCGCGAAAATCAATCGTCAGCGGCAGGCCGGTCTCGTTCTGCTCTCCAAAGGTGTTAGCGCACAGACGCGCTGCGGTTCGATGTTCATCGAACAGATAAATCCCCGCGAACGGTAGATCGTATGGATTCGACGCGAGCACCTGCGTCGCCTTGGTGCATGCTTCTCCAATATCTCGAGACCTGTCGCTTCGCGCCGTAGCGAGATCTCGTAATGTGCGCAGCCGGCGTTCCCCAATCACCGCGCCCGTGGTCTCTAAAACCGGTGTGAACACACCTCCGACACCCCCGGTCTCATCCCGAATCGGGCTGTAGGAAAACGTGAAATAGCATTCCTCGCCGTATCCATTTCTCTCCAGCAGCAGCAGCAGATCGTCTGCCCATGAGGCCTCGCCGCGTTCCATCACTCCGTCCAGCAGCGGCCCGATCGTATCCCAGATCTCGGGCCAAACCTCACGTCCCGGACGCCCCAGCGCGCTCGGATGCTTCGTCCCGATCAACTCCACATAGGCATCGTTGTAGATCTTCACTAATTGCGGCCCCCACCAGATCAGGACCGGAAATCGTGAGTTCAAACAAATGCTCACCGACGTCTTCAAACTCTGCGGCCATCCCTGCACCGGCCCCAGAGGAGTCTTCGACCAATCCAGGGCACGTATCAACGCGCCCATCTTTCCGCCACCGGAAAGGGCATAATCCCAAGTCGACACATCAGGCCGCTGGATCATAGGTGTTGACATGTCAATAAGCTAAGGTAGGATACACAACCGACGCGAAACATCAAGCCTCCCATCGTACCCTTTCTTAGTACATACTGACCTAACTCCGGCTCGCCCTGAAGTGGTCATCATCTGGCGACGGTCCATCCACCTGCGAGACAATAGAACCATGACCCTTACCCTCCCTGAAGGCGACTTCAAGGCCTACTTGTTCGACTGCGACGGCACCATCGCCGACTCCATGCCCCTGCACTATGTTGCCTGGGACCGCGCGCTCCGCGAGTATGGCTGCACTTCCTTCACCGAGCGGCTTTTTTACGCCTGGGGTGGGATGCCTGTCGGCGCCGTCGTCGCAGAACTCAACCGTCGCGACGGCCTCTCGATTCCCGTCGAAGAGTTCGCGCATCGCAAGGAGAGCCTCTACTACGAGCGCATCCACGAGATTCAGCCCGTCCCCGAGGTACTCGAACAGATCCGCCTCCAGCACGGCAAAATCCCCCTCGCGGTCGTCTCCGGAAGCACCCGCGAGTCGGTCGTCAAATCGCTTGAAGCCCTCGGCCTCCTGGACCTCTTCGAGACTCTCGTCTGTGCGGGCGATTATCAGCATGGAAAGCCTGCTCCGGATCCCTTCCTTCTCGCGGCCTCCCGCCTCGGTGTCGGCCCGAAAAACTGCCTGGTCTTCGAGGATGCCGACATCGGCATCCAGTCCGCCACCGCCGCCGGCATGGCATCGATCCGTATCGCGCAACCTCACGAGCGGGTTCGGGCTGCCATTTCGGCGTAGTGTAGCCTCAAACTAGCTTAAGTCACGCCCTTTACAGCCTGAAACGTGGTTGAGTACGCACGAAAACATGCTATTCTGGATGACGTTGTCCAATAGCAAGCAACTGTCAGTAGGATCCTATGCCAAAGTTGAAAACCCACTCGGGTGCATCCAAGCGCTTCAAGAAGACCGCCTCCGGCAAGTTCAAGCGCGGTCAGACGAAGATGCGCCACATCCTCACCTCGAAGACGAATCAGACCAAGTCCAAACTCGGTCGGATTGTGCTTGTTTCGAAGGCGGATACCCCGAAGGTCGCACGCATGTTGCCGTACGCCTAAAGCGTAGCAAATGCAAGAGTTATTCGAATCGAGCCGCTGAAAAGCAACGGGCCGTCCAAGCGTAAAGGCCCCTGGGAATCGAGCAATCGCCCCCACTGAGATTCGAAGCAGCAAGCGAGTGAAGAGGCCACCTTTACCTCCAGCCGCTTAATCGAAACACGCAAACAAGGAGATCGACATGCCCCGTGTAAAACGGAGTACAAAGCGTAACGACCGCCGCAAGAAGATACTTAAGCGCGCCAGTGGTTACTTCCTCACCAAGTCAAAACTTTATCAGGCAGCTCAGGAAGCCGTTGAGCGTGGGCTGAAATTTGCTTACATTGGCCGTAAACAGAAGAAGCGCCAGTTCCGTTCGCTCTGGATTGTGCGTATCAATGCCGCCTGTAAGCTCAATGGAATGAGCTACTCCACGTTTATCGACGGCCTCAAGAAGGCGGGCATCGGGCTGGATCGGAAGATCCTTTCTGACATTGCAAGCAACGATGCGGTTGGTTTTGCTGCTCTTGCAGTGTCCGCCAAGGGTGCTCTTGACGCTGCCAAGAAGGCTCGCGTAACTGCCTAAAGAATCAGCAGTTGGGAAGCAAACACGGAATTGAAGGGCGTGGCTTAGGCTGCGCCCTTCGTGTATTTCGGGGTGTTTTTGTGCGTATTCAGCAGGGTTTCGCGCTGCAAACCGCGTGACTTAAGGTGGTTCTAGGCTGCACGCAGACGCTGGGGTGGAGGCTACACTGGAATCCATGAAGAGGGCTGGACGGGTGGCGCTGGTTTCGATGGTTTTTGGCTGGGCTCTGGTACTGGCTGCGCAGGAGTCGGGGGCGCAGGAACCGACTTCGCGACTGGCCCCACAAACGGCCTCGCGGCTTGCGCCGCAAACGGCGGCGCTGCAGGTTGCGTTTACGTTTGATGATCTTCCTGCGCACGGGCCGCTGCCGCCGGGTGAGTTTCGGCCGGAGCCGATCCGGTCGATCCTGAAGACGCTGAAGGCGGAGCAGATGCCACCGGTGTATGGGTTTGTGAATGGATTCCGTACCGCTCAGTACCCATATCAGGCGGAGTTGCTGCGCGAGTGGATTGCGTCTGGGAATCCGCTGGGGAGCCACACGTGGTCGCACCCCTCGCTGGACCAGAGCTCTGCGAAGAAGTACATCGCCAACATTGCGGAGAACGAGCCTCTGCTGCGCAAGGTCGACCCGGAGGGGGACTGGCACTGGTTTCGGTATCCGTTTCTGGAAGAGGGCAACACGCTGGCCAAGCGCGATGCGGTGCGGGCGGATCTGATGGCCCATCACTACAAGATCGCGGAGGTCACGGTAGATTTCGGCGACTACTTGTGGAACGACGTGTACGCCCGTTGCGCGGCGAAGCACGATGAGGCGGCCATCGGGTCTCTGCATGACAGTTATCTTGCTACTGCCGACGAATACATCACCTACTCGCGAACGCTTTCGCAGCGGCTGTATGGACGGGACATTCCTTACGTTCTGCTGCTGCACGTTGGGGCGTTCGATGCGCGGATGCTGCCGGAGTTGATTGCGCTGTTTCGGAAGCGCGGGTTTGAGTTTGTGACGCTTCCGCAAGCCGAGTCCGATCCGGCGTACAGCGTGGACCCGAAGATGGCCTTCCCGGGCGGGGGGCTGTTTATCGAACTGGTTGCGGCGGCGCGCAAGGTGGATACACCGGATGCGACGGAGCCTGAGGCCGAGCTTGGCAGGATGTGCCGCTGAAGTTGTTCGGGTAAAGCTGCGGGGATGAAGCTGCACGGGATTTAATGCTGGGGGCGAGAAAGTCGGAGCCTTGCGGCTGGTCCCGGGCGTCCAATGGACATGAACATTACTGGCAATACGATTCTGATTACTGGCGGAGGTTCGGGCATTGGGCGCGGGCTCGCTGAGGCGCTTCACGCGCAGGGCAATGTGGTGATCATCACGGGGCGGCGGAAGGCTGTACTGGAAGAGACGGCGGCTGCTAATCCCGGGATGAAGTTTCTAACGCTCGACGTTGAAAACCGCAGTGCCGTTCGGGCGTTTGCGGTTCGCATGGCGTCGGAGTTTCCGGCGCTGAATGTGCTGATCAATAACGCGGGGATCATGCGTGCAGAGGATTTGCTGGCGCAGCAGGATGACCTGGGGGATGCCGAGGCCATTGTGAGCACGAACCTGCTGGGGCCGATCCGGTTGACGGCGGCGCTGTTGCCGCTGCTGCGGAAGCAGACGCGGTCGACGATCATCAATGTTTCATCGGGGCTGGCGTTTGTGCCGTTGGCAATGACGCCGACGTATTGTGCGACGAAGGCTGCGATCCACTCGTACACGCTGTCGTTGCGGTATCAGCTGAAGGGGACGACGACGGAGGTGCTGGAGATTGCTCCTCCGTATGTGCAGACGGATTTGATGAATGGCGCGGAAGATCCCCGGGCGATGCCGCTGAAGGACTATATCGCGGAGACTGTGGAGTTGTTGGGGACGCAGCCAACGCCGGCGGAGATCTGCGTGACGAACGTGCATCCACTGCGGTTTGCGGAGCAGAGCGGGAAGTTCGACGCGGTGTTCACGGGCTTGAATGATGCGATGTCGGGCAAGCACTGACGCGCGATGAGGGAGCCGGTTCTGGGAGGCTCTGAATAAGTGTCCAGCATTCCCTCGGCGGCTAAAGCCGCGCTTCTCTGGCTGGAGATACGGCGGGACTAAAGTCCCGCCCCTTCAAAACGAAGAGCGCTGGGTCCTTCAAAACGAAGAGTCCCGCCCCTTCAAAACGAAGAGTGCTGGGTCCTTCAAAACGAAGAGTCCCGCCCCTTCAAAACGAAGATAAAGTCGCGACCCTTCAAAACGAAGACTTGATCAGAGGTTTACTGGAATGCTTCCCGAAGCGTGCAGTTCTTTGGCGCTCCGGGCAAAATACAGGGGTCTCTCCGCTACGCCAAACGATGAAGCCGTTTGGCTCCGGTCGAGATGACGGAGCTTGTGCGACACCTATGGGATAAATGCTCTAGGCGAGGTCGAAGCGGTCGAGGTCCATTACCTTGGCCCAGGCCGCGATGAAGTCTTGCACGAAGACCTTTTGCGAATCGCTGGACGCATAGACTTCCGCGACGGCGCGAAGCTGGGCGTTGGAACCGAAGACGAGATCGACTACGGTGCCTGTCCACTTGCGTTCGCCGGACTTCCGATCGGTTCCCTCCAACACGCCTGCCGCGGTGGCGGACTTCTGCCACCTGGTATTCATGTCGAGGAGGTTCACGAAGAAGTCGTTGGTGAGGGTTCCGGGCTTGGTGGTGAAGACTCCCAGGGAGGTCTGACCGAAGTTTGCGTTGAGCGCTCGCAGGCCGCCGATGAGAACGGTCAGCTCGGGAGCAGTGAGGGTGAGGAGGTTCGCCTTGTCGATGAGCATCTCTGCGGCGAATCCCTCGTGCCCCTTGCGGATGTAGTTGCGGAAGCCGTCGGCTATGGGCTCGAGTACGGCGAACGATTGGACGTCGGTCTGGTCCTGCGAGGCGTCGGTGCGGCCTGGCGAGAAGGGAACCTTCACGTCGTGACCAGCCTTCTTCGCAGCTTCCTCGACGGCTGCTGAGCCTCCGAGAACGATGAGGTCAGCGAGCGAAACCTTCTTGCCTCCGGACTGCGCGTTGAAGTCCTTCTGGATGGATTCCAGCTTGTCGAGGACCTTGGAGAGCTCTGCGGGCTGGTTCGCTTCCCAATACTTTTGCGGAACGAGGCGAATGCGGGAGCCGTTGGCACCGCCGCGCTTGTCGCTGCCGCGGAAGGTTGAAGCAGAGGCCCAGGCAGTGGTGACGAGTTGGGAGGTGGAGAGGCCGGAGGCGAGGATCTTTGCCTTGAGGGCTGCGATTTCCGGCTCGCCGATGAGTTCGTGATCGACGGCGGGAACCGGGTCCTGCCAGAGGAGCGGCTCGGCGGGAACGAGCGGGCCGAGGTAGCGCGAGATGGGGCCCATGTCGCGGTGGGTGAGCTTGAACCAAGCCTTGGAGAAGGCTTCGGCGAGTTCTTCGGGGTGCTCGTGGTAGCGCTTCGAAATCTTCTCGTAGATGGGATCAAGGCGCAGGGCGAGATCGGTGGTGAACATGACGGGAGCGTGCTTCTTCGACGGGTCGTGGGCGTCGGGAACGGTGTCCGCGCCGGCACCATTTTTGGGGGTCCACTGGTGAGCACCGGCGGGACTCTTGGTGAGTTCCCATTCATAGCCGAAGAGAGTGTCGAAGTAGCTGTTGTCCCACTGGGTGGGGGTATGGGTCCATGCACCCTCGAGGCCGCTGCTGATGGTGAAGGCGCCCTTGCCGGTGTCGAAGCTGTTTTGCCAGCCCAGGCCCTGCTCCTCGACGGGAGCGGACTCGGGTTCGGGACCGACGTATTTGTTGGGATCGGCAGCGCCGTGAGCCTTGCCGAAGGTGTGACCACCGGCGATGAGCGCGACTGTTTCTTCGTCGTTCATGGCCATGCGAGCGAAGGTCTCCCGCGTATCCCGGGCAGAGCCGAGGGGATCGGGGTTGCCATCCGGGCCTTCCGGGTTCACGTAGATCAGGCCCATCTGCACTGCAGCGAGTGGATTCTCGAGGTTGCGCTCGTTGGTGCCGCCGCCGGTCCGGTCTGTCTCGGTGCCGTGCAGATCCTTGTCCGCTACGAGGACGCCCCGGTCGTTGGGCACTCCCTTGCCGTAGCGTTTGTCGCCGCCGAGCCAGGTGGATTCGGGACCCCAGTAGAGGTCTTCCGGCTCCCAGATGTCCTCGCGTCCACCGCCGAAACCGTGGGTCTTGAGGCCCATGGATTCGAGGGCGACGTTGCCGGTGAGAACGATGAGATCGGCCCAGGAGAGCTTGCGGCCGTACTTCTGCTTGATGGGCCAGATGAGGCGGCGAGCCTTGTCGAGGCTGACGTTGTCCGGCCAGCTGTTGATGGGAGCGAAGCGCTGTGCTCCAGCGCCTGCGCCACCGCGGCCATCGGCGATACGGTAAGTGCCGGCGCTGTGCCAGGCCATGCGGATGAAGAACGGGCCGTAGTGGCCGTAGTCGGCGGGCCACCAGTCCTGCGAGGTGGTCATGAGGGCGCGGAGGTCGTTGATCACGGCGTCGAGGTCGAGGGTCTTGAACTCGGCTGCGTAGTCGAAATCCTCACCCATGGGATTCGACAGCGGGGAGTGCTGGTTCAGGAGCTTGAGGTTCAGTTGATTGGGCCACCAATCTGCGTTCGTTCTGGTTCCTGCCAGGGTGGATCTGCTGGCGTCGGTCGACATCGGGCACTTAGCTTCGTTGGACACGGTTTTCTCCTTCGTACTAGCTAGTGAAGTTTATCAGCCACCACGCTGCAGAGCGAAGGTATGGAGGGATGGATTCATCGAGGATTATTGATGGGATCGAGCGTGATTGTGGAATGTGAAACGCGGGGCGGGAGACGATTTTGGAGTCAGCGATGACGAAATGAGCTGTGGGAGGGGCTGGCAGTGCGCGCTGGCTGGTTTCCTGTGATTGGGGCGTGCATCGACTATCCTGTAGGTATGCCCTCTTCCGCGGAGCTCGATTTCCATACGCCACAAGCAGATGAAGCCAGCGAGACGCCCGCTGGGACGCCACCGTTTGAATCGTGGGGGCGCTATCCCGCGTACCAGGCGGAGCTGAAGCCTCTGCATTGGCAGGGGG
>DATCDL010000497.1:0-5005 GCA_036510715.1 Acidobacteriaceae bacterium | reverse complement strand
TGGATTGCCATGAGGCAGTCGTCGTGAATCACAATCCGTATGCGATTACGATTACGGTTCCCGTTGTGAAATCCGCGAGATACTGGGCGGAAATATCCACCGACGGTGCGACCTGGTGGCGGGTGCCGACGGGCGAAGATCTAAACGTAGTTACCGTTGGAAAGGATCCCCTAGGTCTGGGGGTGGCTTGGGCCGATCATTTCAACTGGGATAGAGTTTTCAACGTTGCCAATTACGGCGTACCCACCACTGGTGGTGTCGACGTTACCTCAAAGGTCCAAGCCGTGGTGGAGGCGGTCAAGGCCGCAGGTGGCGGGGTAGTGTATTTCCCGGCCGGCGAGTTCCAGTTGTCTGGAATTTCACTTCCGGCCAATATCGTTCTCCTCGGAGCGGGGGTGAATAAGTGCAAGCTCATCTCGACAGCGGTCGGCGGCAACTTCATTAATTCCAGTGGCGACGGCACCATATATGGACACCAAGGCGTGTCTCATTTGACTGTCGAACTACATAATCCCGATGTTCGGCCAGACACGTTCTTCTGGCTGGGCGAGCAGTGGGGCCAGAACAACAATGTTAGCGACCTCACGGTACGCACAGCATCGGAGTTCTTTATCAAGAACGTAAATCTGAACTACCCATTGGCCCCCCCACCGGTGACAAGTGGTCAGAGAGGTGTGGGCATCGAATGGATTGGGAAAAGCCGCGCTCTCTGCGAGGATTGCAAATTCATTGGTTACTGTGCGGTGCCTTATATCAACTACATTACTAATTACTACACAGTGAGAAGAAACTATTTCGAATATTGCACCGGTGTCATCGTAAACAGTGGATCGCGATGCTTTTTTGAAGCGAACAAGATCGTGGGTCGGCGCCAGTATGCACTTCCAAGCGATGATCTTCACGGCCTTTTTGCACGTGACCGGGTCTATATGGCTGACAACGTGGTTGAGGGCATGGGAAGCTTAGTCGACAACAATGATGGGGAGGCGCTATGCGTAGAAGTCCCGAGCGCCAACTTCAACAGCGGCGGCGTTATTGCCGCAACCATGACGACACTTAAAGTCAGCCCTCAAGTGCCGTTGGTAGCTCCGCCGGTTTACTTCGGCCACCTGGCGGTCGCGATCGTTGATGGGCGAGGTCTCGGGCAGCTACGCAGGGTCACAAGCATCCGCCCGATCGACAACATATTAACTGTCGGTCTGCCGTGGGATGTTATTCCCGACTCTACGAGTGTCTTTACCCTCATGCTTCCGCTTGAGCAGGTCACCTTCTACCGTAACTCGATCCGCGACTGCTGGAAGGGGCTCTGGTTCTTCGGTAATTCCTATGATTCGGTTCAGGCCGAGAACACCAGCGTGGACAGTGAAGGCATTTTCGTATGGACCGAGCGGAACCCTGGCGTTCTAATTCCTGGCTATTTCGTCCGCATCGCCCGGAATAAAATAATGGGCGTTTCTCCGAAGAGCCAGCATGGTGGAATCTGCTGCTACACGGGCCAACCCGACCGAAATGGCGCTTATCACAGCACCCTGGCTTATGGATTTGAGGCGCTCGATAATCTCATTTCAGGTGTTCCCAATTCAAAACCGATAAATGCCACAGAGGCTCCGCCTTATTCCGGGCTTGCAGTGGTCGCGGCAGCGGTCAAAGGCCCGCTGAATGGCAGTAAGCTGGAAGCCGGGTTTGGGAAGAACACAATCTTGTCCCGCAATCAGTTCACCAATCTGACGACAGGTATAACTATTGATCACTCGCTCGACGGAACTGTAATCGCGGATAATGACTATTCTGCGACAGTCCCGACATTTCTCCAGAATCAAGGCGGAAATTTCGACACGATTGTGTTCGGCAATAAGAGGGTGTAAGTCGAATTGGATCGGGAGGAGGCGAGCAGTTTGTCAAAGATTGGACTTCCTACCGAGTGGGAAATGCGGGAATCATGCAGCCGTGGAAAACAGGACCAGAGGCGAGAGTGTCTTGTCGTGACTCGTCACGACATCGGGCATCTCAGGTAAGAGCATGTTCAATCCAAATGTTAAGAGTTCATCCGACCTCACGGCAGAAGTATTGCTATTGGACGTATGATGATTTCTCTGAGTTTCAGCATGCGCGATATGCGTCTCGCTTGCCAGCCCGGATGCGAACGACACGCATCGTGCCGCGATTTGCACTGGTCGTGTCGCCTGTTCTAAGGAGTATTGAGTAAACCTTTGGTGCTCAGCCAATTGGCGAGAAGATCCAACCAAGATGAGAGAATAGGATCCGACTGAGCGAGCCCGAAGCCGTGATCGCCGTGTTCGTAAATATGTAACTCGGCCGGTACTCCGGCGCGCCGCAAGGCAAGATAGAAGTTAACGCTATTTTCCGGCGAGACCCATTGGTCGTCATTTCCATGAACGAGAAAAGTCGGAGGAGTCTTCGCCGTGACACACTTATCGGTCATCAAACCCTCAAGAACGCCAGGATCTGGATGGTCCCCGAGCAAATTCACGAAAGAGCCTTTCGCAGCTTTTCCCAGTAAATCGATCACAGGATATGTGAGGATCATAAAATCAGGTCGATTGCTAACGCGATCGATCGCGTCCTCTGCAACGGGGTTACCGCTGTCGAAGTGCGTGCCCAACATAGATGCTAGGTGGCCCCCTGCGGAAAACCCCCACACACCAATCCGATGAGGATCGACACCATACTGTACAGCATGACTTCTGATCCAACGCATTGCCTGGGAGGCGTCCAATAGTTCGATCGGATAATGATAGCGCGGCCCGACTCGATAAGAGAGCATGAAGGCCGAGATTCCATGGTTGTTGAGCCATTTTACTGCCGGCAGCCCCTCTTGATCGATAGATAACCCCGAGTACCCGCCGCCCGGCAGAACTAATACGCCCGTGCGGGTCTTATAACCCACATTGTCAGCGGCGGGGAAGAGGGCCAAACGAGGCTCATCATTGACAGCATTGCCCAGCGCGCCCGGAGCCCCGTTCGGCCATAGAAGCGCCGTATTAGTCGGCCGAGGGTGCTGCGCCCAAAGAGCCGGAAGGCAAGCGAACAAGAGCGCAATGACTATTGCGCGTCGGTATTGGGCCATAATTGGTTTCCTAATCAAGGTAAAGTTGATTCATAAATCGTGTGTTGCCCCTGAGAGCACTTGCGTGTTGCAATCTCCTAAATTTGGCAAACCATGATCCGAAGAAATGCGGTTACTCGAAGGTGTCTGATTTGCTGTTTAGTGCCTCGCCGCTCTCATCAACCGCGTTCTAGTTAGTATTTGCGCGATTGAAACGGAGAAGCCGGTAAACCCGCGCCGTTGTATAGGTTGCCGCCGGGGTTGTCCTTCCAAGCGTATCGCACTATTGCAGGTTCCAGAATCTCCCTGTTAGAAACGATCACGCATTGGCCATCGATTTGAGCATCAGCGGGTAGGAACTTCCCGTCCTTTCCTGCGATTTGAAAGCCCTTGAGTATTACTCCCTTTGCCATAAGCCCTTCGCTGTGATCAAACCAAATTCGCAGCGCTTGATCATCGCGTGACTGCATTCGAAAAAGCGGCCCTGAGTACTCGATCGGTTCATGGTAAGCTATGGCCCTTGCGACTAAGGCCAATCGGTGTCCGACGTCCTGTTTATCTGCAAAATGAACGGCTTCAGGATCACCAATATCTATCGTCACTACCATACCAGTGTTCTTGAGAACGAGTGATTCCCTCTGCGCCTCCCGAACTTCGGGCCACCCATCTCCTAGGTTAGTCTTGAGGTTTGCCAACTGAACATACAGGAATGGGAAATCGCCCTCCGCCCAGTTGCGCCGCCAGTCTTGAATCAGTGTCTGAAATAATCTGGCATAGTGCGGTGCTTGCTCCACACTTCCGTTACTCTCGCCTTGATACCAGATCACTCCTCGAATCGGGAAATGCGTCAACGGCGCAATCATTGCGTTATAAAGACCCCCTGGCGTAGAACGTGCGAGCATGTCGGGATGATCGGGAAGTTCGGGTTTCGGCAGGCCCCTTTGAATAGCCAGATCACTTTGCAGATTCTCATATGCTTTCTCCGGAATTAGCTTTGATTCGTCGTCCATTACGTGCGCCCAGTATGCAAACGCAGGCATCAGCGAAGCATCTTCGGCGAGGGCGCGTACGCTCGTCCAAGCCTCCACAGGTGTGCCGCCCCATGTAGAGTCGATTAGGCCAATAGGCACTTTCTGGTCACTCTGAACTTCTCTTCCGAAGAAAAAAGCCACAGCAGAGAAGTGCGCGGCTGCCACCGGTGAACAAACGACCCAGGGGATTGCGGATAAATCGTCCAGAGGATACGGCGACGTTACTGGAAGGATGCGTAGAAGGCGAATTTTAGGAAGGTTGGCTGTTTTCAATTCAGCTTCCGCATTGATCACCCCGCTGGTGAAGAACTCCATGTTGGACTGACCAGAAGCTACCCATACGTCACCAACCAAAATATCCGAAACGCGAATAGAATTTTTGCCTTTCACCTCCATAATGAATGGACCGCCAGCGGTACCCGGAGACATGGCAGTTTCCCAGCGGCCAAATTTGTCAGGAGTCACCTTTCTCGTTTCCCCACGAAACGTGACCGAGACCATCTCATCCGAGTCCGCGCTGCCTCGGACAACTACCGGTAGATTCCGCTGCAAAATCATGTGGTCAGAATAGATGGAGGATAACTTTACCTCGGCCGAAACAGCAGTCGTAGAAAGTATGCCAAGGCATACAAGATGAAGGAGTGTCATTCCGGGCTTCATTCCTGATCTCCCTGACGATTCCCATCTTCTTCCACTTCAGTCAATCTCACACTCAGGCCTGATGAAGGTAGTTTGTCGCGGCTGATTTCTTTCAAATGAAGGTCTCTGTCAAGGGCGGAGTAAAAGTGAACCAGTACGGCGGAACAAAAGGGAGCCACCTGTGGTCTGAGATTCTGCATGGTGGGATTGCGGAGGCGAGGGCCTCTGGAGCGCAGCGGAAGAGGCCTTCGCCTCCGCGGGGTGCGTT
>DATCDL010000496.1:0-4065 GCA_036510715.1 Acidobacteriaceae bacterium | reverse complement strand
AGGGAATGCTTCCCCACCATCTTGCCCATGCGGAACGCAAAGTCGGAGGAGTGATGGGGCGTGTAGAGAACCACAAACGAGCTCTTGTGGCCCTTGAACGCCTTCAGAATGGATTCAAATTCCGCCTTGGGTTCCGCGTCGCGCAGATAGAAGAGCGAAACCTTGGAGGTGGGGATATTCTTTACCGCAGAAGCAGATGGAATCGTTCGGAAGGAGGCATCAAACCGCGAGAATGCGTCTTTGGCTTCCGCTAAAGCGCCCTTCTCGGCCCATACGACGAGTTCCTGGCTGTTCGTTACGGTTTCCATAGAAACCTCCTAGCGATAGAGTATCACGCATTTTTTCGCTATGCACGAACTATTACATATCAGCACTCAACCGAAACTGGGGGTATAAAAGACCATCGCATTGTGGAACGTGCGATGTGGAAGAGCGGTAACTCTTCGCCCCTCGGCTCTCCGTCCAAGTGGACGGTGTAGGCTAGGATTCGGATGCACAGGGAGAGAAGATGATGCGCCGTACCCCGGAGAGCCTTCCAATCAGCGCGTTGCAACAGGAGCCGGGCGCTCAAGATCTCGTCCGATCTGAGAAGATGAGGCCGTATCTGGAGTTGCTCAAGGCTGACACTGGAGGGCAGGACACTGCGCCTTACCTGGCCGCATTAGCCGAACTGCCACTCGAAGAAAGATACGTTTGGCGCGTCATCTCTGCCTTGAAGTGGGCGTTCTGCGATCTTGAGACCGAAAATATACTCGCTGATCTCGAAACCCTTTCCGATGACGATCACAAGTTGGTTTCAGAGCCTCTTGCAATCCGGGCAATGCAGTTCTCCTTGTTTGCAAAAGCACTCCTCGGACAAGAAGCCGCAGAGCAAATCATGTTGCGGGCCACAAGATGTCTCAAACAATCCGACAAGGAGTGATCGCGCGGCGGCGACCTTCGAACTTTATGTAGCACGCTCCTTGCCTTGGTCCGCGCCGCGATGCGTCTCGCAAGCTGTTCTTGACATAGCTCCAACGCATCGCGTCTGGTCGAGTCAGCATTCTCGGGAGCTCTCCAACCAGCTGTACCAGTGAGGTGTCGTGTCCTGAAATCTCCCCGACATCATGCGCATGCCACCGAAGATGAGTCCACCAAGACAGATGCCGAACCCGAGTACATGGCAATCATCTTTCGAGTGACATTGATTCGCCTATCGCCACTAGTGACGTCTCGCGAGGATATTTATGAGACAAGGCAACAGATTCTCCGTCGTTACAGGCCCGTCGGGTGTAGTGTATGTCTCGATGGTGTATACGTTATCCGGTCGCCACCATGTTGTCGTCGCGATGTTCACCTGGCTACTGGCCACGGGAGATTATGGATATGATGAAACGCTCCAGCGTCTTATCTTCGCGCTAGCGGCGCCGGCGATAGTATCCCCAGCCTCCGCCACCTACTAAAAACAGCACTACAAGAACAATCACGATGGTTTCCACGTTGTCACCTCATGTGCAATAAGCAGCCGGACTGGATCCTTGACGCCGGTCGCGCTTCTAAACTATCCAGAATCATAAAAACTGTCGAAGCGCATGTCTGGTCAACTTAGATCGGTTCCTCGAATGTAGAGAGTCCGAGGCTTCTCTCCATGAAAATCAGCGCGCTGGAAATGACACCTGTATCGTATCCGAATAGCAATCCACCGATCGCGGTAAAGATCGCTGCTAAATAGACGAAGCGTTGGTTCTCAACTTTCGTGGGTGGCCTCCGGTCTGGTGTTGCTTGACCTAGACTATTTGATTCCATGGGGCGCATCCCTCGCCGAAGCTGCAGCACAGACCCGTTCCCGAGAAAAGCGGCGTTCCATAGAGAACGAATCGTGGCAAAAGGTCCGACGCAGGCTTCATGATTGTCAAAAAGTGATCTGCGAGGTCACTCCATGCCGTGCTGCAATCACCTATCGACTCATACATCGCGACAGCATCGCACCAGCGCAAGCAACAGCATGATCTGTTTTGCTCATGACTTCGAGGTTTCTTGAAACTTTGGTTAGCCACCGCCTTCCTGTGTGATGCCGTGCTCGAGCATGCTCCGTGCCTCGAGTCTCATCTTCGGGGACGGAAAGAGGTGCGTTGTTCGACGTCCCGAGCCGTACCGGTAGTCGCGCTGGCGGAAGTCAATTCAGATAGCCATTCGCAGGTGGGAGAAGTACATTATCTTGTGATACTCCAGTCTTGTTTTTGATGACGGTGAAAACATCCAAAACCGTAGCAATATTGCGGATGTTCCCTGCGACGCTCGCAATCTCGTCGATCCCAACATGTGTGTCCGCCAGGGTCTCAAGGCGTTCGCTCACATGCCTCAGTTGGTCAGCTTCCAACAGAATCCCCTCGAAAGGTCCGAAGTAGCTCGTGTCTGCGGCGAAGTCCTCCGCTCCGGTCGTGTTCGACTTCATTTCGACGTCAGTCTGGATAGGGATGACTCCTATGATACGCACCGTTGTTGCCATGCCAAGGAGGGTAAGACACAGTTCGAGCAGCTGCGCAATCAGTATGACCCCGACCTCGCCATCCTCCTCTGTGTCCATTTTGAATGGAGCTTCGCCAAAGCCGTCCAAGCTACCTTTCGCGGTGAGTTGCACTCCACTCAGGTTCGGAGACTGCGACTTGGCCAGAGACAGAGCACGAGAAGCGAGAGCCTGAAAGCCGTCAACTCCAACCGGGGCGCAGAGCTGCCGACGAAGCTTCTCATAGACGCGAAGTGTCGCACTCTCGGTCCGCGCGGAATGCGGGTCAGCATCAACTTCGGAGTCAATGAGCCTGCGGGCCCAGGCGCGAATCAATGGTTGTGTGATCATCGGTTCTGTCCTTGCACACTACGCCTCGCTGTGAACGGAGGATTCTGTCGCGATGTTATTTCCTTGCTCGCCGGTAACTTCGCTGACGAATGTCCTTGCCAACCTCGTCGAGGTTCTATATCGCGTCGCATAAACCAACATATTTGAAATCCCTTCAGGATGGCGAGCAGCATTGATCACTATGATCTCTCGTCGGCGCAATTCAGTGCCACGGAGCAGCGCAGCAAATGCATAATCGCTGGGCTTTCCGTCCCACATCATGGACCCAACTCATCTCCGAACTGGACCATTCCTTCTTCGACTCGGTCATGAAGCAGATTCATCGCGGAGAAGCGGAGTCGCCACCGCCCGAGGTCGGGCTGACGGATGAGATAGCGGTCATTCCAGAGCACAGGAACTGGTCTGCATTGATCAATCTGCAGGTTCGCGACGGAGTAACCTTATGTTGCGGAATGCTGGTAAAGACGCTCAAGAGCAAATGATACGAAGCGCGGACACTGCGGCGACACGCAAGCTCGCCCAATTACTTCTCACGTATGAAGGGGTTGGGACAAGCATTGCCACGGCGGATATGCACGCAGTGTCTCAAGTGTGCGACGAGCTCCGCCGTCCATTTGCCACGTTGGCCGGGGTAGCGGGATTTCGCTCCCTGTTGGCGCGCGCGTTGACCTTGGCAAAGCAGGAGTCTACGGATCTCCGCGGATGGCAAGTAAAGCCGGACGGTTCGCTGCAGGGGGTAACTGTCGAATCGGCGCAGTCGGGTGTCGTGCTGATTGCTCAATTGATCGGGCTGATGATCACGTTCATCGGCGAGTCTCTTACGCTCCGACTCCTGCATGATATCTGGGTAGATCTGCCCGACTCCGAAGTGAAGGTTGAAAGGAACCAATCAAAATGAACGAGCAGAGCAAGGTTAAGATCAACCAGTTGCCGACCGGAGTACCCGGACTCGATGAGATACTCGGTGGCGGCCTCCCCGAGTTTTCGTTCAACATCATCGCTGGTGCGCCTGGATGTGGCAAGACGACCTTAGCGCACCAGGTGATCTTCGCCAATGCGACGGCGGAGCGCCCGGCACTGTACTTCACCGTGTTGGGCGAACCGGCGATGAAGATGCTTCGCTACCAGCAGCAATTCAGCTTCTTCGATGCAGCGAAGTTGAACAATGCAGTGCGCTTCGTCAACCTGAGTCAGGATCTCATCGAGCGCGGGCTACAGGGAGTGCTGGA
>DATCDL010000495.1:0-2902 GCA_036510715.1 Acidobacteriaceae bacterium | reverse complement strand
TGAGTCCATCCCGCCGCTCAACTGTGCGAGGATTGGTGCACCGCTGCCAGTCCGTCGCGTTATTGACTGCTGGAACGCGGCAAGAAAATGCTCGTCGTACTCCGCATCGGTCTTGTAGCGAAGAGACGTCTTGATCAGCGGACTCCAATGAGCCTGTTGAGAAACGATCCGATCTCGGACTACAAGATAATGTCCCGGCAGGACGGACCGAATGTCCTCATACGGAGTCAAATCACGTGTCAGAGAGCATGAGAGATACGCTGCGGCATAATCCTCGGAGAGAGGAAGGGTCGCTCCGGTTGCCATGAACGTGTCCAAGTAGGTCGCCCATTGCATCCGATGACCCTGACGCGAAAAGTACAACGACCTGGTTCCAGCGTGATCCCGTGCCAGAATGAGCTTCTGTTCCCGCTTGCACCACAGCGACAGTGCCCAGTCGCCGGTCAGGCGTGCGAAGCACTCTTCACCCCAACGCTGGAAGGCCGCCAATACGATCCTGGAGTCCGAGGGCTTGGCATCGTGGCAGTCGAGCAACTCAACGAGCTCCTGAAAATTGTCCAGTCTGCCGTCGAAGCAAAGGACATTCCCGTAAGCGTCTATGAATGGGCGGGCTTCCGTGACGGAACGCGCATGGCTCAGATACGGCTGCAACCCCATGCCAACGCACCCATCAACAAATACCGCCGAGTCGCCCGTGGCATAGCGCTGCGTGCAGGCTGAGAGTTGGCGCAATTCGGCCTCGTCCACCGACGCCCCGTGTTCTTTCATCAGTCCCCAAAGGATGCTCATGGACCACCTCGTTCAGCAGCGTTCCAGCACTTGAAATATTTCGGTGACGTATGGCTTATCGTTGACCACCCGGTCCTGAATCTCCACCCAGGCGTGCGATTGGAACGGGAGCAGTTGCGCCCCGATCACCATTTCGGCATTCCAGCCGTGATGGCGGAGCAGAACCGTTGTTGCCGCCGAGCGCTGCAAGCACAACACCCGTTTCAAGTAGAAGACGCAGGCGAGATCCATCGCATGACAGAGTGCTGTATCGCTGACACGAGGCGGGTTGTTCGCAACCGGCTGTCTGCGAACTGCGGTGTGAACCATTTCAAAGCCACAGAAGCGCATCAGACATCCGAAGTAAAGCAAGTAAGCCCAGCTTTCGAGAATCGGTTTCATCATGGAGCACCTTCTTTCGCCTTCACCCGGTACATGCCCGGGATTCCAGAACGACGTCCAGCAATGCCGTGTCCCGCGCTGCCTGGTCCATATGTCTTGCGAGTGTGCGGACATACACCTGTCGGTGGGGGTTGTTTGCTATCGAGGACCGCAGCCACTCACCCCGTCCATACATTGCGGATGCGGCGGCGATGATTGGCATGCAGGCAATCCCTTGGTCCATGGCATTCTGACTGCAGACCTCGTTCATGACGGCGCGATAGCGGTCGATCAAGGTTCGATCCCATCGCGTCTTGAGCTGAACATCTCCTGGTTGATTCAGCAGGAGAAGGTGTTGCAGCGTCACCAACGGGTATCCGATGTATGCCTCGCTCCAGTCAATGAACTGGCAATGGCCATCGTCATACAGCACGTTGCCCGCATTCATGTCTCCATGCAGCACCGTTGCCGGAATCGCCATCTCTTCGACGAAATCGCACGTCGCGTCGAAAGTTCGGTGAAGCCGTACGAGTCTCTCCCCCTCAATACGAGGTGCCTTGGTGGACGTTTGCAGGCTCATCGCCTCACGGATTCTCTCGAACAGCAACTCCGAGTCCGCACGCAGGACACCCACGCGTTGATCGAACCCACCCGCAGCAAGCAGTTCTGCATTGCACCCAATTGTCCGAACCTGAAGCTCCGCCATCGCCGTCACCGCGCATTCGAGCAGTGCGAGGCACTGCGCAGGGACCGCCGGAAGCATTGGATCGCTGGTTCTCTTGTCCGGCATGATCCACGCATTCCACGCCGGTCTTACATCGAGGATTTCCGGAAGATGGCCAGGACAAAGTTTCGATAGAAAAAGCGTGACAGGTAGTTCATGTGCATTGGGCCATCCCGTCGCCTTCAGCCAGTAGCTCCGTCCATTCCGCATCGGGAAACGTAGCAGCGCGAACGCTCCTCCGGCATTGAACTGCTCGATGTCCAGCATGGACGTGATCGTTGCGCCTGTCGCTTGCTCGACCCAATGGGTCGCCTCAGCAAGCCAGCCCAAACGAGAAAACGGGCTTTCCGTCTCTCCCCGTAGTAGGGCATACAACAGGGCACGTTCGCGCTCTGAAAGGTCGCTTTCCGAAATCTGTTCGACAGACGCTGCGCGGAGCGCGCTGGGTGCATTCTCGGAGATCAACTCCACGATGGCACAGGGCGAAGATCCTTCCTCCATTGAGAGAAAATCAAGTACCAGTCCATGGATACCCCATCCAGTCACCATCACCTTATGCAACCGCGGAACCACACGGGTGTTTGCGGGGACGTTGATACTCGGGAGCCGAAGCTCGCCTGCACCATCGACAGCCAGCAGCGTACGGGAAGCCGGATGGATCAGAACAACACGGTACTCGGTACATTCCAAAGCCGGAGCGTGTATAGCCATGTCGTCCCCTCTGCAACTTCAATCAGCCAACAGATCATGCTCTTTCAATTCGGCTAGAAACGCAGCCACGCCGCGTTCCACCACCTCAAGGGTTTCGTCGGATTCGCGGGCAAGATTCGCCGCAATCGTCTCGGCCGTCTCCCCACGCTGCAATGCCTGCCAGATGTAAGCGCCCGTGGGGTTCAGGGTCGTGATCGTGCCTGACGGCATATCCAGAACCGCTGCGCCATCCTCGTTGATTACGGTCCGAAGCGGAGTCCGTTCGTTCACCATAAGCGCCCTTTCGCCACCCGGTCGCATCAGAAGACAGCGGGGTAG
>DATCDL010000494.1:0-11738 GCA_036510715.1 Acidobacteriaceae bacterium | reverse complement strand
CATCGGCTTCGTAGTCCTCGGTTACGCCGTCTACTGGGCCTCGCAGGGCAAGGCCGCTCGCGTCGAGCGCAAGGCCCTCTTCCTCTGGCAGAAGTTCCCCAAGTTCATCCTCGGCTTCGTCGCCCTCTCCGTCCTCGCTACCATCGGCTTCTTCACCCCACTGCAGCTCAACTCCCTCTCCAACCTCTCCAAATGGGCCTTCCTCCCCGCCTTCGCCGGCGTAGGTCTCCGCACCCAGCTCCGCGACCTCATCAACCAGGGCTGGAGACCGATCCTCGTCGGCATCCTCGGAGAGATCTTCATCGCCCTCCTCACCTTAGGCATGGTCCTCGCCGTCTACCACCACTCTCCCGCCCAATAATCCCCCATTCAGCTAACACCCACTGCAACCAACACCCAATACAGCTCCAGCTCTCCCACAAAGCCTGTCATCCTGAACGGATCAGAAAGATTTTTCAAAATGCTTGATTAGGCCGGTAACCTCGCTCGAAAAGCACCCGAGCTGCCCAGTATGACGATGCGCCGGGTCTACAAGCTATGTCCGGGCTGCTCCTGCTTATCTACTGGCCCACATTTACGCCATCGCACTGGTAGAGCCTTACTCCGCCGTTAACACTGAGACCGTGTACCATTCCACTATGAAAAATGCACGGCCCATTTCCATGATCTGCACCAACATATACGTCTCGATTGCCTTTGTGCTGGCTGTATCCTTCGTGGCTGCTCCGACCCTTCCGGCCAATGCACAATCCGTTACCGATATGGCAATTCTGAAAGGTCTCTCTCCTGTAACCGTGTTGTCGAGTACGAGTGAAGGACGAGCAGCACTGGGGGCGAACTATGCTGTTACAGGTGGAATTCAGACGGGCGTCATCCGGCAGCCGATACTCTTGTCATTTGCGGAGCAGCAGCAGCAATCTCTTCGAGATGCGTTTATTACGAATGGCAACGTAGCTGAACTTGCAGATGGTCTTGGAACCACGCTCGGTGACGCATATGTCGCACGCGCGCACTATATCGACCGCGACCATTTTACTAGCGTTTCGCAGACGATCGCGGAGCTGATTGCGTACGCAAGTTCGACGAGCGCAGCGCATTCAAGGGCGGGGAAATATTTCTTTGCCAATGCGACCACTGACGGTAAAAATCCGGTCTCGGCAGTGGCACGCGCGATTGTGCCGACCAGTGGTTCAGAGGACGCATTTGGACGTGCGTATAACCTTCCGGCAGGAAGTGCGAAGGGCAATCCTTATGGCAATCCTCGGCCATTCCAGACGGAACCAAGCGTGACTCGAATTGTAGGACGCGATTATTTCGGTACTCCCACAGATAATGCGGTTTATAACCGTGGGCCAATGATGAATCTGACGAATAGCCCATCGTTTCCCAGCGGACATACGGTATACGGGTATACGGGATCGGTATTGCTGGCGGTGCTGGTACCTGAGCGATATCAGCAGATGGTCGCACGGGGTGCCGAGTATGGAAATGACCGTATCCTTATGGGGGCACACTATGCGATGGATGTGATGGGGGGTCGCACGCTCGCGCTGTATGACATGGCGCATCTTCTGGCGAATGACCCGGCATACGTGGGGCAACCTCTGAAAGATGCCCCTGCAATCGGGGACTTTCAGGCTGCGGTCAAGGCAGCACGAGTTGCCATTTCCGCAGCGCTACAGGAGGCGTGTGGCAATACGGTGGAAGTGTGTGCGGAGGAAGATACCGGTCGCTTTAGTGATCCCGCAGCGGATGAAGCTTTCTACGCTGATACACAGACGTATGGCTTGCCGGTTACTTATCCCGAAAATGCCAGTGGGCTTGAAGATGTTCACAATCTGGCTCCAGAGGCTGGATACCTGCTGACGATTGCTTATCCATCATTGACCCTGCGGCAGGCCGACGACATCCTTACCGAGACGGAAGGGCCAGGGGGCGGCTTCCTGGACGATGGATCATCTTTCGGGGTTTACTCCCGCTTCAACCTGTACGCCGCAGCCGGTAGGGCGGCACAGCTCAATGATTCGCTTCGCAACCGGCGCAGATAGGATTTGAGGGACTTCAAACAGCTTGACGGCGCAGTGATTTTCCGAGCATTCGATCAGGACCATGATCACCTCGGGTCGGCACCTATGTTTTCGGTGGACAATAGTGCGAGAAGCAAATCGCGAAGCGACAAAACGCTAACTTGCAAACGCTGGCATCGGAGTTCAACCTGACTGATCTACCTCTCCGGCGCTTCGTGCGCCTCGTTGATCAATCATCCATACGAGGCACGTACCTGCGGCCAGAATGACCGACACGGCGAACAGACCGACTCGAAAGGAGTGTGTTCTGTCCAGCATCCAACCCATAAAGATAGGACCAACAGCCCCACCGATATTGCCGATCGAATTGATGAGCGCAACACCCGCGACGGCTTTCCCGCCGCTCAGAGATGTGGTCGTCATGGCCCAGAACAGGGGCATGGCAGAGAATATCCCGGCAGCGGCCAGCGAGAAACCCGCGATGCTGATCGCCGCCATGTGAGCCGTAGTCGCTGCGACAGTAATCCCAACCGCAGCGCACGCAAAGGCGGCCATCAGGTGCCACCTTCGCTCACCGCGCCGGTCAGAATGCCAGGACCAGAAGATCATGCAGACTGTACTGAACGCATAGGGTATCGCGGTAATCCAACCGATGCGGTCCTGGCTGACTCCCGCCGACCGAAGCATCTGTGGGATCCAGAAGCCAAGTGCATAAAGACCGATCATCAGAGTGAAGTAAACGCAACAGAAGGTGAGAACCATCCTCTGATTGAGCAAATCCAGCCACGACACCGAGTGGACGTCTGTGGGAGTATCTTTCGCGATCGCATTCTGAAGCGAATATTGTTCCTCATGGGTTAGCCACGAGGCTTTTTCAGGCCTGTCCGCCAGCACCCAGGGCACCATGGCTCCAAAGAGGATGGCCAGCGCACCGTCGATCAAGAATAGCCACTGCCAGCCTTTCAACCCACCATGCCCGTTCATGCCTAAAATCGCGACTGAAACGGGCGCGCCCACCACCGTGGACATCGGAATGGCCACAATAAACATCGCCATCAGTCGTCCCCGCACAGCAACAGGAAGCCAGTAGGTCAGGTACAGGACAACCCCGGGGAAAAAGCCGGCTTCGGCTGCACCCAGCAGGAAGCGTACCAACACATACGAAGTACCTGAATGCACAAATGCCATGCCGATCGAAAACAGCCCCCAGATCGCCATCAGGAAGGCTATCCACCGTCGTGCGCCAACCTTCGCCAACATGAGATTACTGGGAACTTCAAAAAGGAAGTAGCCGGCAAAAAAGATACCTGCCCCAACACCGAAGACGGTCTCGCTAATATGGAGGTCGCGGTTCATGGTGAGCGCCGCAAAGCTGATGTTTACCCTGTCCAGGAAGGCAATTAAATAAAGAACCATAAGGAACGGGATCAATCGGAGGCCAACGCGCCGGTATATCTTCTGGAGTCCGGCCGTTTCCAAACCTATTGCTGCGTCTACTGTCACAACCCGTTCAGTCTTCATCGCGCGTCTCCTCGTTTGGTGCATGAACCGGATTCCCAGGCATGAGGTGTCCTTATTATCTCGATTTGAAAATTCGCATTCTAAAACCTACCTAAAGAGCGGGGTGCTCATTTCTAGACTCGACCAAGATTATTGTGTCGCGACGTGTCTATTCGCGAGAACATGGGACGGCGGCATCGAGTAATGCGCTGCGGATCCTGGCCAACCGCTCTGAATCTCCGGCACCTATGAGCATGGGTCCTTCGTTGTCTGGAATCGCCGAATTGGAGTTGTGGTCTATGATCAGCCTTGCCTCAACAGCACGCGACCTTTTTTTGCAGACGGTAGCGCGACTTGATGTCGGGCGTGTCATCGCTAACCATCTGTCATGCTCCCAAGGTGTATTTCGCGCCGGTACGCTGAGTTATGCAACCGGGCAATTCGATCGGATTGTAATCATCGCCATCGGCAAAGCCGCGATACCCATGTCAGACAAGGTCTTTGAGATATTCAGCTCGGCCCATATGGAGTCCCTGAAGATTGAGGGTATTGTCGTCTCCAACGTACCTGCTGAGTCATCAAAGCCGAACCTAAGATACTTCGTTGGAGGCCATCCATTGCCTACCCACGAATCGAGAC
This sequence comes from Acidobacteriaceae bacterium, assembly GCA_036510715.1. Classification (GTDB taxonomy): domain Bacteria; phylum Acidobacteriota; class Terriglobia; order Terriglobales; family Acidobacteriaceae; genus Granulicella. Next base: position 7,572 of record DATCDL010000494.1, on the reverse strand, counting down.
GGGCAGCCGAGACGATCCTTTCCACTCTAGCGTCTTGCAACGAAGCGAGCCTCGTGCTTTTCCTAATCAGCGGGGGTGCCTCGGCACTGATGGAAAAACCTCTTGATTCCATCGTGTCGGACGCCGAAACGCTCGGGTTTCACAAGGCGCTGGTCGATTCGGGACTGCCTATCACCGAGATGAACTGCGTACGCAAGCACTTTTCAGCGGTAAAGGGGGGGCGTCTTGCACTCGCCGCCCCAACCGCCACACAAGTGACGCTGCTCATCTCTGATGTGCCGGAGGGCGCATTGGACATGGTCGGGTCAGGTCCGACAATGCCAGATGGATCAACGGCCGAGGAGTGCCGCCGTCTCGTCTCCAAGTCGCCGTTGCGAGACCTCATACCTCCTGGGATCAGGGATCGCCTGCTCGACAGCGGTCTGGAGGAAACTCCCAAACCAGGGCATAGAGCCTTTGATCGAGCTACTCACCTTTGCCTTCTCTCTGAAGCGGACGTAGTTCGTGAAGCATCTGCTCTGGCCGCCGCTCGCGGCTTCCAGGTCTTCGTCGACAACCGATGTGATGATTGGAACTACGAAGATGCAGCCGACCACCTGCTCGCACGCATCCGCGACCTCAGTCGGACCTTTCAAAAGGTATGTCTACTTTCGAGTGGCGAACTTTCCGTGCCTCTTCCGGCCGAGGTCGGAACCGGAGGTCGAAATCAGCAGTTCGCTCTTGCCTGCGCACTTCGCCTTCATCCTGAAGATGGCAACCTCACTGTTCTGAGCGCCGGCACCGACGGCCTCGATGGAAATAGCTCCGCAGCCGGGGCCGTGGTCGACGCCTCTACCTGCCCCGATGCGATCCGGCATCGACTCGATCCGCTCCACCACAAAGAAAACTACGACAGCTTTCCTCTCTTGAATCGACTGGGAGCGTCCATCATCATCGGCCCCACCGGAAACAACCTCCGAGATTTGAGGATCCTTCTTTCTTCGCGCGCGAACGCTTGACCTTCTTGTCGCTGCGGCAAGCACATTCCATGCACGTCGGCGTCAGGATAATTCGCCCGTTGGTGCCACTTCCACGATGTTCTCAGGAAAAGTAAGGGTAACCGTTGTTCCTTTGTCCGGCCTGCTCTCGATGCAGATATTTCCTCCATAAAGCTCCGCCAGAAACTTGGCTATGGGTAAGCCCAATCCAACGCCGTCACTCATTTCAGAACGCGCTTCATCGATGCGGTAGAACCGATCAAAGACTCTGTCTAGATGCTCCGCGGCGATGCCGATGCCCGTGTCCGTAACCCACAAACGTAATCCCTCTTTCATCTCAAAGGAAACTTCTACTCTGCCTTTCTCCGGCGTGTACTTGATCGCATTGTCGAGAAGCGCGGTGAGAATGCGCCGAAAATGATGGGCGTCCATACGAAGCCCCGCGCCAATACCCTTCGGGCCACATACAGCCAGCGTTTGCTGCTTCTTCTGCATCTGCGATGCAAAATGGTCGGAGACCTCCTGAATCGCCGATCGAACGTCGATCTGTTCAATGTCCATTGTGGAGATCGCTACGTTCGGGCGAGCAAGAGTCAGCAGATTTTCGAGTAAGCCCGTTGTCATCCGCGTCTCATTCAAAATGGCCCGAAACGCCTCCCGAGATTCGTCATCTATACCTTGATTGTTCAGGCTGTATTCCGCAGTCGCCTGGATGTAGGCGATGGGGTTCCTCAATTCGTGTGAAGCATCCGCCGTAAATTGGGTCACGCGCGTCATCGCTGCCTCGATGCGAGAGAGCAGATGGTTCCACTCCAGAGCTAAGCGACGCAACTGATCGTCTGCCGGTGTGACTGTAATCCGCCGACTCAGGTCCGCGGCCGTGATAGTGCTTGCTTCTTCAATCAGGACATCCACAGGTCGCAAAGCTCGCCGGCTCAAGGTATACCCCAACGTGCCTGACATGAGAAGAATGAACGGAACCACCTCATACACACCGGAGTTGAAATTGCGAAGAAGAATGCGCTCTTCTGTCAGCGAACTAGGAACCAGCAGAAACTCTGGAATCCCGGCAACCGTCACGGGCCTACAAAGCTGTCGAAAATGACCTTTTCCGGCGATGGCGTCGCGCACATAAGGCTCTGGGCACGGTGCCGCAGGCAGCAGCGGCTCCGGAACATCCCTATTCACTGGATAGGCCCGTTCCCCGTTGCTCCGGACGATTTGAATCAACTGGCCTTCAGGAAGAATGCCAACAAGTTCATTCAGCCGGGCATCGATAGACGCTGGCTGTCCCACCTGCGGAGCAAGCAACAGAGCCTCCACGCGATCCGCTCGCAGTTGAAGGGATCGATCCTTCCATGAAATCACGGAGTTGTAGAGAATGAACCACATGATCGTCCCGAACAAAGCAAGCTCGACCACGGAGATGCAACACCAGGTTGCCGCAATTCGAAAGCTTATGGAGAATGCTTTCATTCTGCCGTCGCGCACTTCAGCATGTAGCCCACTCCACGTATTGTGTGCAGCATGGAAGGTTGGCCGGCGGCGTGAAGTTTGTTGCGCAACGACCTCATGAAAACATAAAGCGTCGCCTCGTTGAAATCCTCATTCGTTCCCCAGCCGAATTCTGCCAAGGTCTCTTTGCGAACGATATGTCCCGTCCGTTGCATCAGTACCTCTAACAGGGTGAACTCCGTCGGCGTCAGACTGATAACTTTCCCGTCAACCGCGGCATCGTGACTATTTCTGTGTAACACAAGATTCCCAACTTGAAGATGACCAAGGACCAGATGAGGTGAGCGCCGTGTCAGCGCCCTCAGCCTCGCCATCAAGACCACGAGATCGAATGGCTTTGTCAGGTAGTCGTCCGCGCCTAAATCGAGACCCCGAACGATATCGCGTCCACTGTCTTTTGCAGTCAGCAGGATCGTCGGCACCTTGATGTTGCAGCTTCGCATTCGAGACAGCACAGCGAAGCCGTCGAGCTTCGGCATCATGACATCCAATACGATTGCGTCCAGATGGTTCTGCTGTACGATTTCCAACGCAGCGCATCCATCGTGAGCACGCATGGTGAGATAGCCTTCGCGTTGTACCGCCCTCTCTAACAGAAGGGCCATTCTCACTTTGTCTTCCGCAATCAGCACTCGCATCTCGGAACACTATCAAAGACAAGCGGCAATAGGCCAATCGATTAATTCACCTTATCTTTAACTTCTCTTTAGAGAACCTGCTTACTATCGCTCTTGTTACGAATACAGGTTTGCGGGCCGCCTTTCTTCGGTTCAGGTGTTTGACCACCGGATGAGCAGGCACAGTTGAGTCAGAGATCACTGAAAGCCGCCTCCGCCGCTTATGGGGGCGAAAGTTTAGGAGATGGTTCTCATGTCCAGAATCGTTCGGACCAGTTTATTGCTGCTTGGAATCTTTCTCTTCACTGCCGTCTCCGGTTATGGCCAGATCAACAGCGCCAACCTCAAAGGGACAGTAAGCGACGCCACAGGGGCGGTTGTGCCAAACGCGCATGTGGCCATCGAGTTTCCCCAGACAGGCTTCCACCGGGACGTAACGGTCAGCAGTGCCGGACAGTATGTTTTCTCAGATCTGCCTTTGGGCAACTGCGAGATCACTGTCACGGCCAGTGGCTTTGAAGTCAGCCGGATCGGTGGGATCAACCTTACCGTCGGTGAGTCTCGGACCGTCGACATAAAGCTTAACGTCAGTGGTGGCCAGCAAAGTGTGACGGTTTCTGCTTCCACTGTCACCCTGGACCACGACTCCGCCTCCACGGGTGGAGTGGTCAGTGGCGAGCAGGTTCACAACCTTCCAATCAATGGGCGGAACTGGGCTGGCCTCATGATCCTGGTACCCGGAGCGATCAATACCGGAAGCGGAAATCAGACCAGCATCCGATTCGCAGGCCATGGCCTTGATGACAACAAGATCCTCCTGGATGGAGTAGATGCAACCGGGATTCTTCGTCAGTCGGAGAAGACCGACCTCCGTATCCAGATATCGTCCGAGTCCATCGCGGAGTTCCGGGTAGAGTCTACCCTCTTTACGGCGCAGTTTGGCGGAACCCCCGGAGGGCAGGGCGACATTGTTTCCCGCACCGGAACAAACCATTTTCACGGCAGCCTTTATGAGTTCCTGCGCAATAACGCTCTGGATGCCAGAGCCCTCTTCTCCACAAGCAATCTACCTCTCCGCCTGAACCAGTACGGTGCAAGCCTTGGCGGTCCAATCGTGAAGGACCATACCTTCTTTTTCGCGAACTACGAAGCGCTTCGTCAGACCCTCACCCAACCCCTCGTCGGGTTTGTTCCCAGTGCCGCATTCATCCAACAGACCGGCCAGTCGACCCCTGCACTCGTGCCCCTTCTCAACGCCTACCCTGCTGGCCAGGCACCCACCTCAAATCCAAACATCGACAGTCGGACCAGCTCCGGGCAAAACATTCAGAATGAGGACTTCGGCCTTTTCCGGCTCGATCAGCAATTCAGCTCAAAGACTTCCGCCTTTGTTCGAATCAATTTAGATCAGGGCCGACTGCAATCTCCGCTCGGTGACGGGTCTGGCTATCTCAACGATTCTCTCGCAACCCAGAATGATCCCAAGAATGGAGTCATTTCACTTACGCACGTTTTTACGCCAAGCCTGTTGAATGATCTCAAGTTTGGGGTCAACCGCACTCCATTCACCACCCAGAATCAGAGTGCGACAAACCTGCAGCTTCAGGTCCCCGGCTTCTCCACACTTCACGACAATCTTTTACAGGTACAAAATTCGACTGCCTACTCCGCAATAGATACGGTCGACCTCACCTTTGGCAAGCACAGTATTACGACAGGTGGCGGCTTCCGGCGTGTTGAGATCAATCTTGGAAACTCTGCGGAAACTCAGCTTACATACAGTAGTCTCGCGAAGTTCTCTACCAACTCTCTCGACAACGCCGCAGTTCTCGCTGCCGTTCCAACCAGTGGAGTCAGAAAGACCGAATACGATATTTTCATTCAGGATGAGTACAAGCCGAACCATAGCCTCACCTTCGGTCTGGGCCTTCGCTACGACTATTACGGAGTCTTCTCTGAGGTGCGAGGCCGCGACAGGGTCTTCGATCCAGTCAGTTGCCCAGCAGGATTCTGCCCTGCGGGTACTTCTTTCTACAAGCCCGATTACCTCGACATCGGTCCCCGCCTGGCAGTTACTTGGGCGCCTGCTTTCTTCCATAGCCAAACCATCTTTCGTGCTGGATACGGTCTTTACTTTGGCGAAGGGCAACTCGGGGATCTTACCGGACCACTCAACAACATAACCTCTCGCCTGAATCTCACCAGCGCGCAGATCCCAGCCTTGAGCTACCCGCTCGATCCGTTTATTGCATTGGGCACAACGATTGCCAATTCTCCGCGAGGATTGGACCGTAATCGACGGAATCAGCAGATCAGCCAGTTTGGCGTGTCGGTTCAACAGATGCTACCGTTCCAGATTCTCTCCACTATCGGATACATTGGCAGCCACGGCGCCCATATCAACTCCCGCACGTATATCAACGTCCTCGATCCGATCACCAAGACACGCCCACTTCCGACATTTGGCCAGACGGATTACAAGAAGATGGGCAACAACGCCAACTTCAGCGGCCTCACCGCCACCCTCAATCGGCAATTCTCCAATGGACTTCTCTTTGGAGTGAACTACCTCTGGTCCCACTCCATCAATGACGGTTCCACCGGTGGCGGCGACCAGGCCTATCCACAAAATGTAGCTTGCAGAGTATGTGAGCGCGCCAGCAGTGATCAGGACGTCCGGTCTTCCTTTACTGCCAGTACCGTCTATCAACTTCCGTTTGGCCCGGGACGCGCCCACTTGGCCAAAGGTTTCGCCAGCCACATCGCTGGCGGCTGGCAACTCAGTGGGATTGTCACTGCCAGAACCGGACTTCCCCTCAACATCACGATCTCTCGCAGCGCGTCTTCCGTTCCAGACGGCAACTCAAGCTCTCCGCAGCGTCCAGACCTCATTCCCGGCGTCTCCTTCATCCCCGCACTCGGTCGCACGCCGCAGCATTGGATCAACCCTGCGGCCTTCAAGGCACCAGCTTCGGGAACATTCGGCAATACGCCTCGGAATCTTCTTCGCGGTCCCGACACCTGGCAGATCGACGGGTCGATTGAAAAGGTGCTCTTTGCCAAAGGTGAGTTTGAATTGAGGTTCCGTGGAGACGGCTTCAACCTCCTGAATCGAGCTCAATATGGGCTTCCTGCTACAAACCTGTCCGCTTCCAACTTCGGCCAAATCACCTCACAACTTACGCCAGGCGCCACTGGAACCGGCACCCAGCGGGTCTTTCAGGTGAGCCTTCGCCTTGATTTCTGAGGTCTCTGCGAAGACACCACTTTTTGCAACCGTCACCGCCCCCAAGGAGATTCATCTGCATGAACCATCTCAGCCGTCGCTCGTTTGTCCAACTAGCATCCCTAAGCGCGCTTGCCCTTAATCTGCCCATCGAGGCAGAGCAGTCCCGTATCGTGCTGCCAGTTGATCTTTGTGGACGCTGGGGTTATATCGACAACAAGGGTGCTCTCGCCATCCCAGCCCGCTACACTGCGGCGGTTCCATTCGCAAGCGACTGGGCTGCTGTGCGCCGGGATGGGCTGTGGGGATACATCAACCGCAGCGGAAAGGAAACCTTGAAGCCCCAGTTTCAGGAAGCTCGTAATTTTTTTTGGAACTGTAGTCCCGTTCGCACCGGAAACGAGTGGCATTACATTCGTCCGGATGGGAAGGATGCATTTCCGGAGCGCTACGTGACAGCCCGTAGCTTCCAGGATGAGCGCGCCCGCGTAGTCATTAACGGAAAATGGGGCTTCCTCAGTCCTGATGGAAAGATTGCAATTCAAGCCAAGTACGACAACGCCAACGGCTACAACGAAGGCGTCGCCCCCGTGGTGCTTGGCGACAAGTGGGGATTCATCAACAAAGCCGGAGCCACCGTGATCCCTTTTCGCTACGCCAAGGCTGCAAGCTTCTCCGGCGGGCTCTGCGCCGTCCAAATTGACGGCAAGTGGGGATTCATCCGCCATGATGGCTCCATCGGTCTCCCAGTGGTATGGGAAGACACCGGAGACTTTAGCGAAGGCCTCTGTCCGGTGAAGAAGGATGGCCTCTGGGGGCTGATCAATGCCTCCGGCAATATCGTATTGAAGCCTCAATATCAGCAGATGGATTCGTTTGCCGATGGTTTCGTGTTGGTCAAGGAAGACAATCAATCCATCTATCTGGATCACAGCTTTAAAGCGATCTGGAAGCAGAATATGGATTGTCCAGCCGGCAGCCTGGTCAAACAATACAAACAACCGCACTAAGTACGCACGATATTCAGCGATCTTTGCGTTCGGTCTGGTAGACATCGATCAGATAGGCGGAGCGGACCCCAACCAACACTTCCTGATTCTGGATGCGGACATCCTTCTCGGCCCCGGAAACCTTCTTGCCGCGAACGCCAATCACGGGGGCAAGGATGCGGATGCGATCCTGACCTGCCCCCGGAAATCTCCACCATTGGAAGCTGGAGTTCTCTCGTAATCTAAGC
>DATCDL010000493.1:0-3227 GCA_036510715.1 Acidobacteriaceae bacterium | reverse complement strand
TCACGATGCGGGAACGGGAATGAAGGGCGAGGTTGTATCGCGTTCGTTTTCTTTACAATGGGGTATGGACGAGGCAACGATCACGAACACCACTTTGGGTGGTGCGGAGCGGAACGAGCAGCAGCGGTATAACCCGGCAGAGATTGAGCCTCGCTGGCAGGCACTTTGGGATGCCGATCCTGCGCTGTATGCCGCGGAACCGCACACAAGCGGTAAGCCGAAGTTTTATTGCCTGGAGATGCTGCCGTATCCGAGCGGACAGTTGCATATGGGGCATGTGCGGAATTATGCGATCGGCGATGCTCTGGCGCGGTTTATGCGGATGCGCGGATATAACGTGCTGCACCCGATGGGGTGGGATGCGTTTGGGCTTCCGGCGGAGAATGCGGCGCTGAAGAACAACACGCCGCCGCGCGAATGGACGCTGAAGAATATCGAGCAGATGAAGGTGCAGATGCGCCGCATCGGGCTGAGCTACGACTGGGCTGGCACGGAGATTGCTACGTGTCTGCCGGAGTATTACCGGTGGAATCAGTGGTTCTTTTTGAAGATGGTGGAGGCGGGCCTGGCGTACCGGCGCTCGAGCAAGGTGAACTGGTGTCCGAAGTGTTGCACCGTGCTGGCGAATGAGCAGGTGATCAACGGCTGTTGCTGGCGGCATGAGGACACGCTGGTGGAACAGCGCGAGTTGGAGCAGTGGTTTCTGCGGATCACGAAGTATGCGGATGAGCTGCTGGATGGACTGGATACGATGCCAGGCTGGCCGGAGAAGGTTCGCACGATGCAGCGCAACTGGATTGGCCGGAGTGAGGGGGCGCAGGTTGATTTTCGTGTGAGCGCGATGGCGGACACTCCGGCGATCACGGTGTTTACGACGCGCGTGGATACGATTTTTGGTGCGACTTCGGTTCAGCTCGCTCCGGAGCATCCGCTGGTGAAGGAGTGGGTGAAGAGCGATGCGGAGCTGGCGAAGTCGGTGACGGAGATGATCGCGCAGCAGAAGATGGCGCGCGAGACGGGCGACATCGGGAATATTGAGAAGCATGGCGTCGCGACGGGGAAGACCGCGATCAATCCGTTCAATGGAGAGACGCTGCCGATCTGGGTGGCGAACTATATCCTCGCGGACTACGGCACGGGCGCAATCATGAGCGTTCCTGCGCATGATGAGCGGGACTTTGAGTTTGCGAACAAGTATGGGCTGGCGATTGTGCGGGTGGTGGAGCCGCGCGAGGCTGGTGGGATGGTCGAGCTGCCGTATGGCGGTGAAGACGGAGCGGTGCTGGTGGACTCTGGCGAATGGACGGGAATGACGCCGGTCGACGCACAGGAAAAGATGGCGCTGTTTGCGGAGCAGCATGGGTTTGGAAAGAAGACTACGACGTATCGGCTGAAAGATTGGGGCGTGAGCCGGCAGCGGTATTGGGGAACACCGATTCCGATGGTTTATTGCGAGCGCGGGCATCAGGGTGTGAAGCCGGGAGGCATTGTTGCGCTGCCGGAGAGTGCTCTGCCGGTGCTGCTGCCGGAGCAGATTGAGATTACGCAGGAGGGTGGTTCACCACTTGGTAAAGTACCGGAGTTTGTGAATACGACTTGCCCGGTGTGCGGTGGTCCGGCGCGGCGCGAGACTGACACGATGGACACGTTCGTCGATTCGAGCTGGTACTTCTACCGGTATACGGATGCGCGGAATTCGCATGCGCCGTTCGATAGCGAGAAGGCGAATTATTGGTTTCCGATCGACCAATATATTGGCGGCGTGGAGCACGCGATTCTGCATTTGATCTATTCGCGCTTCTGGACGAAGGTGATGCGCGATCTTGGGTTGATCAAAAATAGCGAGCCTGCAGCGCGGCTGTTTACCCAGGGGATGGTGATTAAAGACGGCGCGAAGATGTCGAAGTCGAAGGGCAATGTGGTGAGCCCGGACTTGATGATTGAGAAGTATGGAGCGGATGCGACGCGGATGTATGCGCTGTTTGCGGCGCCGCCGGATCGTGATTTGGAGTGGCAGGAAGAGGGCGTTGCGGGGATCAGCAGGTTCCTGGCGAGAGTGTATCGGCTGACTGTGAAATATGCGCCTGTGGTGCGGACGCTTGAGCAGGCGGTGCATGGGGATGAAGTTGCAGCGGGACAGTTTGCCGGGCAGACCGTTGAGGGTGCGGCGCTGCTGCGTACGCTGCATCAGACGATTGCGAAGATTACGGAAGACTTCAATGGGCGCTGGCACTTTAATACTTGTATTGCGGCGATCATGATCCTGGTCAATGAGATATTGGCCGCGGAAACTGCGATGGATACTGGCGGAATCGCGCCGGCGACGATTGCAGAACTGCTGAGGACGCTGACGTTATTGCTGACGCCGTTTGCGCCGTTCCTGGCGGCGGAGTTGTGGAAGGAGCTTAGAGAGACGACGGATGTGTTCCAGCAGCCGTGGCCGTTTGCCGATGCGGAGTTGGCGCGTGAGAGCGAGATTGAGATTCCCGTGCAGGTGAATGGGAAGCTGGTGACGGTGTTGAAACTTGCGGCGGGATCGGAGGATGCGGCGATCAGCGCGGCGTCGCTGGCGGACGAAAAAGTTGTGGCGCGACTTGCCGGGAAGACGATTGTGAAACACCTGGTGATCAAGAGCAAGCTAGTTAACCTGGTGGTTAAATAAGGTGCCCGCAGTCCAGAAAGTTCGAGGCACACAGTCCTTCGTGAATGTGATGGGTGCGGTGTGGAGGCGGCCATCGCTTTCGGTGTTGGAGATTGTGTGGCGGTGGGTGATCGGTACTCCGATTCTGGCCGTGGCTCTGTTCGAAGGCCTGAGGGTGGCTCGTGGAATCAGCTTGAACATGGCAGCTCTTGAGTCGATGACCGTGTTCCAGCCGGTCGCTGCGTTCCGTACGATCCATGCTGCCGTCGCGGTGATCGTTCCCGTAGCCAGGCCAATTGCGGTCTGGCTGATTCCGGTTGTTGTTGCAGGATGGCTGGTGGCGTCTGCGCTGGGGCGAACGGTGGTGTTGAGACGATTCGACTCGACGCTGCGAGCGCGACCGCTGACGCTGCTGACGCTTGGCACGCTGCGGGCTGCGCTGCTGTCTGGCTTCTGGGTGCTGTGCTTGTGGCTGATTGTGGAGTCGGGGAAGATCGCGATCACGGGGCCGGCGGCGCAGGGCGGTGAGCCTGATGTGGTTCTCTACTTCGCGCTGATCATCTGCGGAGCGCTGATTCTCTATGTG
>DATCDL010000492.1:0-4031 GCA_036510715.1 Acidobacteriaceae bacterium | reverse complement strand
GATTGGAGATTGCCGATCCCTTTGCCGAAGCCGTCGCCGCGCCGATACGACAGCGATGCGAACGCACAACGAATAGCTTTCGCCGTTGACGCGGTCTCGGCTGTCTGCTCAAACAATGCGAGGGGCATTCCTGCATAATCGTCATCATGGCCGACACTTGGTTCACGTCCGACTTTCACCTTGGACACTTCAACATCATCCGATATTGCGATCGCCCGTTCGCCGATACGCTGGAGATGGATGAGGTGATTGTGGATCGCCTGAATGCCCTTGTGAAGCCCAACGACACACTGTATTTTCTCGGAGATTTTTGTCTCGGCAAGCACGACAGCGTGGCGGCATATCGCAACCGCCTGGCTTGCCAGACCATCCATTTCATCGACGGCAATCACGACAAGACAACGCGGCAACTTCAACATCTCTTCTCGTCCTGGAGTTCTCTGTCCGAGATTTCTATTGGCAAGCAGGGGATCGTTCTTTGCCATTACGCGATGAAGGTTTGGCCGAATCATTCACGCGGAGATTGGCAGCTCTACGGACACTCGCACGGCAATCTGTCGGACGATCCAATCTCTCTTTCGATGGATGTTGGAGTGGATAGTCATGACTTTCGCCCCTGGCACTTCGACGAGATTCAGGCGGTTATGAAGGTCAAGGCGGAGGCGAAAGCGGCGCACATAGAGAAGAGGAAGTTGATGGCGGAGAGAGCACAATAACTGAGGTTATAGACGATGGCGAAAGTGCGAATCATCTGCATCAGCGACACGCACGGAAAGCACGCGGGGCTGCTTGTGCCCGACGGTGACATTCTGATCCATGCTGGCGACTTCATGACCTATGGAAACGCGCCGCGCGAGATCGTCGACTTCAACGCATGGCTGGGTCGTCAGCCTCACCGGCACAAGATTGTCATCGCGGGAAACCATGATCGCTTGTTCGAGTCGCACCCAATCCCAGCTCGGGCTCTCATCACGAATGGTATCTACCTGGAGGACTCGGGCGTGGAATTGGATGGCCTAACGTTCTGGGGATCGCCGGTACAGCCTCCGTTCAATCACTGGGCATTCAACGTGGAACGCGGTGCCGCGATACGCCGGCATTGGGACAAAATCCCGCTGGAGACAGACGTGCTGGTGACTCACGGACCACCGTGTGGGATACTCGATCAAACAGGGTCGAATACGCCTCATCTGGGTTGCGAGGAGTTGACCAAAGTGGTTGAGAATATCGCTCCCAGACTGCATCTCTTTGGACATATACATGGAGGCCATGGGAGAGTGCGCGATAGCGCCGGAACTGAATTCGTGAATGCGTCCGTGCTGAATGAAATGTACATGCTGGTGCATGAGCCGCAGGTAGTGGACTTGGAAATCTGAGCTGGAGCAGTGAAGTACGATGCGGCTTCTGGCGCAATTTGACGACTAAGGAAGCCCGACAGAGCAGCCGTAATGGGTTTCCTTGGCCGTCGTGTGGGGTCGTCCGGCAATCGTGACACCACCGGTGACACAATCGCCTCGGTCGCCTCAGCAAGGGCAAGAGCGGAGGGCACGCTGCGATGCAGCGGAAGAAGGATTGACACATCATCCCCAAAGGGTTGCTGTGAAGAATCCCTAGGTGTCCCTGCGATTCCATTTGGAATCATGTATCGAATCAGCTACTTGGCTGATTGTTGATTCCAAATGGAAAACGGCTGTTTACGCGGAAGCTGCTTTCGCGTTAGTTCTGTAAACATGCTGATTCAAAAGGCGATCACGCGAGCGCGTGATTGGCCTTGTTTGACGCCCTGTTGCTATGGGACTAGGGTTAGCCCAAAGGCGGGCTCCCATGAGCAGCACCCGCACGGGCCACGATTTCGATACTCAGGCGCTCGCTACTACAGGGGCAAGGACGGTTCTCCGCGCCAAGACCGTAGCCACTCGGCTCTCAACCGAGGAGCTGGAGGAGGTCGAATCGGCGGCCAAGCGGAGCGGCAAGTCGCTCGCCGAATGGCTCCGCGACACGGCGCTGGTGGAGGCGCGGCAGAGTCCGGCTGACCCGGTTGAGGTGATCTTGGCGGAGGTTTGCGCCACCCGGTACATGCTCCTGAACCTCTTCCATGCGACTGCTCAGGCGGCATCGGAAGGCAAGCAATTACTCCCCGAAACCGTCCTCAAAATCCGCGAAACCGCCGACGCTCAGAAGGGCACAAAGGCCCGCAAGCTGCTCCAGGATTCGTCCGCGTCTGCGAGGCCGGAGCCGAAGAACGGGAGCAAACCATGAGCCGCCCGATGCAGTTTCCCAAACGCTTTCCGTGGCTGATAGTCGCCATCTTGATGCTCATTGGACTTCCGATTTTGCCGGTGGCGGCATGGTTCTGGTTGGTGACACCGCCGCTCCAGAACTACTACCTGATTACCTATCTCGACAGTACCGAGCGCGGGAGCCAGCCCGATGCGACGACCAAGGTTGAATGGCTGCTGAAGACGGCGCCGGGACGGAAACCGGAGGTGGCTTTGGGAACCGATGTCGTCTCGGCGACCATCGGCAACGGGAACGAATTGCCCGTCAAACTTTCGTCCCGCGCCATCGCCGACGGCTGGCGTGAGGTTGTGAAAAGTGAGCCGCAACAGGTCGAGTCCGCGAAGCTGGAGCGGTATCTGGAGGCCGAGATTTTCGACGGACGAGGTATCTGGCGGATGGTCTTGCAGCCGTTGTTTGCGTGTGCGGCGGCGGTACTCTTTCTGCTGGGTTTGCGGGCGTGGTGGAAGACAAGATCGAAGCACGAAGAGCGGCATGGACGGCGCACGAAGGGGCCGGAGTGGTCATCGCCGTTCATGTGGAACAGGGTAACGAAGGAGGATGGAATCCGCTTTCAATTGCAGTGGGGCGACTCGCCCTCCAGTTGGAAGACTCGGCTTCCGTTTGGGCCGAGCTATCGCATTCCGCGTCGTCTGGAGTCCAGCCACATCATGCTCATGGGCGACACTGGCAGCGGCAAGTCCTCGGCCATCCGGCAGATTCTCCGTCAGGTCCAGGAGCGCGGCGAGACCGCCATCGTCTACGATCCGGCGATGGATTTTGTGGGCGAGTTTTACGATCCAAAGCGTGGCGACCTGATCCTGAATCCCCTTGACGCCAGGTGTCCTTACTGGTCACTGGGTGCTGAGCTTCTACGAGAGGAAACCGCGACGACTATCGCCGCCGCGTTCCTTCCAGATAAGGAGTACGAGAAGGCGTTCTTTACCGATGGTCCGCGCAGAATCCTGGCCCATCTTCTTAAGCAGAAGCCGCAGCCAAGGGACATTTTGAAGTGGATGTCCGACCCGGATCAGATGGCGCGGATGGTTAAGGGAACGCCACTTGCCGCGCTCATCGACCCCACCGCTCCGGCGCAGCGGGCGGGTGTTATTTCAAGCCTCAATATGGTTGCCGACAGTCTGGAGTTGCTACCTGAATATGACGATGCCAATGGTAAGACCTTCTCTACTGCCGAGTGGCACAACGAGCGCAAGCGGTGGGTGTTTCTGACCTCCAATCCCGGCTACCGGGAGAAGATTCTGCCGCTGCATTCCGTATGGCTCGACCTCTTTATTCTGCGCATGATGGGCGACTGCGAAGATCTTAATGCGAAGCCGGTATGGTTCGTCATCGACGAGCTCGCCAGCCTCAACAAGCTGCCTCAACTCCATACCGCTGTCACCGAAAATCGCAAGTATGGCAACCCCGTTGTGCTGGGATTCCAAGGGCGCAGCCAGATGGCAAAGCGCTACGGAAAGGACGCCGAGGCGATGCTCTCGCAGCCGGCGACCAAGGTGTTCTTCAAGACCTCCGAACCCCGCGCCGCGAAATGGATCTCCGATGCCATCGGTGAGATCGAGGTTGAGCGCTTGAAGGAATCGCGCAGCATGGGACTGCTGCGGAGCAAGAAGTCTTTCTCGCTGGAGATCGTCACCAAGCCCCTCGTCATGGCCTCGGAAATTTCCGGCATGGAGCCGCTGCGCGGCTTTATCAAGCAGGAGAATCGCGTCGTGCCGGTGCGCTTTACGCTGGCA
>DATCDL010000491.1:0-3188 GCA_036510715.1 Acidobacteriaceae bacterium | reverse complement strand
CGGCCCACGAGCCGGACGATCGCCACCCCTGAGGCTTTGCGCACCGAGCTCGAAAAGACTCGCCGCCGCGGCTACGCCGTGGACGACGAGGAACTGGAAGAGGGCCTGCGCTGCATCGCCGTTCCGTTGCTTGATGCGCAGCGGCTGCCGGTAGCCGCGGTGAGCGTCTCTGGGCCATCGTTCCGCGTTACTGCGCAAAAGCTGCCCGCCATTGCCAACCATCTGCTGCTGTGCGTTCGCGGCATTTCGGTGGATATGGGCTACGTGCCTTCAGGGCGAGCCGCACGGGCGGTCGTGAACGCCTGATCGAAGGCGACGCTTAGATGAACCTGCTTCACATTCGGACAGCGATCGCTACGCCTGGGCCGACTTGGCTCGTAGGCCCCACAAAATTAGAACTGTCGAGAAGACGATCACGATGCCGACGCTCATGAAGCCGGCGGTGACGACGGTTTCCTGCCATGGCTGGGCGATGCGCCCCGGGGCCGTAATGGGAGACAGAGCTCCGGTGCCGAAGATCGCGGCGAGTGTGGTCACAACCCAGTTCATATACGTCCCATAAAGAACGGTCCAATATGCGGTTGCTTTGATTGCTGGCCGCAATTTCACCGCGCTCCATGCGCCGCCCAGAGCAAGCAGGAAAATGCCGTTCATCACACCCTCGAGGTGAGCGGCAAGGCCCATGCGGACATTGGCAAAGTGCTGTTCGAGGAATCCGGTGATGAGGCCGATCAGGAACAAGAACATTCCATGCCACATCAAGCGGCGGCTGGTATTTTCCATTTCAAATCTCCTCATCTTGCTGGAAGACGACTGGATGCATAGGGATTGTGCGATCCCTTTCTAGCATTCGAGTGACTCATCGCGCAACGAGTATTTGGGTGGGCCGGCTTTCGTGTAAAGGCCACGTTTGGGTGTATGCCGAGGGACGCGCGTTTCTGGTACACTCATGGATGTTGCCGCAGCGTTAGCGCGCTCTTTTTAAGGTAACGAAAAAGCGCGCCAGACGCGTTACACTCATATGCCAAAACCTACGTGGATGAAGTGACCCGCGAGGACATCTTAAAATTCACCAGCGACTGCTTTGACAAGGGGCTTGTCCCGCGAACGGTCTACGATCGCCTTGTTACGGTGCTCCAGCTCTTCAAGCGGCACGGTTACAAGGGGCTGGTGGAAGTGAGCGACTGGCCGAGCTATGTTGAGACCATCCGTCCCATCTACGAACCGGAAGAGATCGCGGCTATGCTCCAGTACGCCATTCTGGACGAGGCGATCCTCATCAAGTTCTGTCTCTGCTCAGGTTTTCGCGATCGTGAGATCCGCTACGTGACCTGGCGCGATGTCGACCTTCGCAACTCTGTGGTGCGCGTCACCGCTAAGCCGCTCTGGAAATTCAAACCTAAGAACTACGAAGAAAGAGCAGTGCCCTGCCTGCGGCCATGATCGAACAGTTGAAGCAGTTGAAGGCGCGTCGAAATGCGACGCCGGCAGAACTGATTTTTCCGAACTCCAAGGGAAAGCCAAATAGTCTCCACATTGAGGTCGTGAAGGAGATCGCGTATCGGGCCCACCTCAATTGCGGCCAATGCGTAACCAAGCACGGCAACCGGTGCGCGCAGGGCCCTTACTGCCAGCGGTTTTACCTGCATAAGTTCCGGCACACCTTTGCAACGGAGCACCTCCGTCACGGCATCGACGTTCGCACCTTGCAAGGCTGGATGGGGCACCGCGACATTCAGTCAACGATGGTTTACCTCAAGGGGATTCAATCGAAGGATGCCTTGGAGAAGGTGAATGCCGGGTCGCTTGCCGCATACGTCGCCTAACCCCGGCAGGAGCGGATGAGAGAGATGTTCATCCCGACAGCGGTGTAGTCGGTCTTTCGTTCCATCCTTGCGCGACATTCGGCTTGGGAAAATGACCGTAGATTGAAAATAAACGACACTGGCGTCTACGGCGTCTCATCCAGGTGCAAGGAATTCAGCCACTTCCGTGAGACGGCATTCAAACCGCCCCTTAAGTGAGCGAAAGTGGAGTGAAGCTTGCGCAAGAGAGTTTGACGCCGAGGGTCACGGCAGTTCCGCCTGACGCAGCGTCCGCTGCACGGCGCGGAAGACCTCATCGAACTCTGGCAACACCGCCATCTGATACCCGAGTCGCTTGTCCCATAGCGCCCTCAGCCTCGCCTCCTTGGCGCAGATCGCATCGGTCAAGCCTTCGCAGGGCTTGCCACGAAATTCGAGCTTCTGCCGCATGCCATCCGCGAGCGTTCCAAGCTCGATGTTTTCGTTCGACGTGAGATGCCACAGGTCGTAAAGGTCTCGTGGTTCGTTGCGTGCCTTGTCCGCGAGGGCCAGCGTTTTCTCGGTGGTGATTTCCTCCAGAGAATAGGCGCGCAGCATCCGATTCTCGGGAAGGTCCGCGAATTCGTCGTAGCCGCGCAGCACCGCGCGTTCCTGGAGCGCATAGACGAGCTTTTCGCGGAGAGTGATGTCCACTTTCACATCGTTGCCTTTGGGCAAGGGCCCCTCGTAGCGCAGATAGAATGTGAAACTGTTCTCGTGCTTCTGGCGGTCTTCCCTATCGAAGGCGAATACAATGCCCGAGGCCTCGCGCACGGATGCATACACCGACTCCAGCTGCCCCTTGAGTTCATCGAGTGTGACACTCGCGGTCAGAGTAAAGTCGAGATCCTCCGAAAAGCGGTAATCGCCGAAATAGCATCGCTTCAACGCCGTTCCGCCCTTGAATCCGAGAGTCGCCTTGAGGTCCGATTCCGCAAGCGCCGCCAGGAACCAGGCGAGGCAGTAGTCGCGTTCAAGCACGTAGTCGGGAATGCGGCGTCCGCCTTCCTTGGCAAGCCTGTTGGCGAGAAGCGAGATATTGCGCTGGGGGATCATTCAGCTCGTCCGGATCGATTCGAGTTCCTGACGCGTGATGTTAAGTTGAAGCCGCCAGCGGCGCAAGTGCGGCCCCTCTTTGGGCAGCATGGGATCGAGCGGAACATAGGTCTCGCTCAGAGCATCCCTTAGCCGTGCCAGCTCGCTCTGCGGCGCGATTGCGTAGAGTTCGAGCAGATAACCCAGGCGGCGCAGGACGGCTCCAGTTGAAATGCGAAGCGCATAATCCACCAGCTTTTTCGCCTGCATGTCCTGATGGCGCATCCACAGTCCCTTAGCGACTTCCGT
>DATCDL010000490.1:0-10416 GCA_036510715.1 Acidobacteriaceae bacterium | reverse complement strand
CCCAGGCATCTCGGGTGTTCTTTGTGCGCTGTCAGTTATTCGACAAGACCGGAAAGATGCTGGTTGACAACACTTACTGGCAGTCGCAAAAAGATGACGATATTGGAGATCCGAAAAACGAGTCCGACAAGGATTTGACGCTAGTCAGTTGGGCGGATATGACCGCGTTGAATTTCATGCCTCAGGTACAACTCGAGGTCAGCACCGAACAGACCGTTATCCATGGTGAAAGGCTTGTCATCATCCGGCTACATAACCCGTCCGAGCACATCGCGTTCTTCGAACGGGCGAGCATCTGTTCTGTCCGCGACGGGAACGAGATCCTCCCAATTGAGTATGACGACAATTATGTCACGGTGTTTCCTGGTGAAACCGTTGAGATACACGGAACCGTATCAAAGGCGGCTGATCCGCGTTGGGTCAATCTCGAAGGATACAATACTCCCGCGATTTCCGCTCAAATTGAATAGAAACGCAGCTGGCAGGTTCTGTCCTTCGAAGAGAGTTGCCGGTTTCATTAATCATGACTTCCGGGAGCCAAGGCGATGCACAGCGAGGTGTAGGAATGGGA
The DNA here is from genome assembly GCA_036510715.1 of Acidobacteriaceae bacterium. Lineage (GTDB taxonomy): Bacteria > Acidobacteriota > Terriglobia > Terriglobales > Acidobacteriaceae > Granulicella. The sequence continues at coordinate 9,845 of DATCDL010000490.1, read as the reverse complement.
CCTAACCTTCCGGAAGAATCACGTGGTCGCTTGTCTTCTCCGGTTGATGCGAGACAACAACTGCGGCGCTGGTGCGCGATCCCAGCAGAAGAATCGCTTGGGCGTCGAGAGTCGCGCATATGTTACCGGCAGGTGGCCGATTCCATCGAGTTGGGCTCGCTGATGGCCGAAGAGTTGGTTCAAACTATCGAGGAAAACAACCAGCAGGGCCGGTCAACGCGTGCCATTATCCCCTGTGGACCAACTTGTTGGTACGATCCATTTCGGTCCTTGGTAAATGCACGCGGTGTTTCACTGAAGGCCTTGCATGTGTTTCACATGGACGAGTGTCTGGATTGGGAAGGCCATCCGCTCCCGACGAGGCATCCTTACAACTTCAAGACCTTCATGGAGCGGCACTTCTATGAAGGCATTCGCCCGGAACTCGCAGTGCCGGAGGGGCAACGCCATTGGCTATTGCTGGCGACGATTGAAGAAATACGAGCCGCGATAAACGAGGCACCGGTGGACATTACCGTTGGGGGGTGGGGTCAGGATGGACACGTAGCTTATAATCAGGCTCGCCGCCATCCATTTCACCGTACGACGCTAGATCAGATTGCGAACTCCACCATCAGGATCGAAGAAAACAATATTGATACGATCGTGGCGCTGGCGCACCGGACGTTTGGCGCGGCCTACCAGTTTGTTCCGCCCATGTCGATTACATTAGGGATGCACGAGTACCTTTCCGCTAAGAAAGTGCGCGTTTATAGCGACACAGGTGCATGGAAGCAACCGGCGTTGCGGGTAGCTTTGTTCAGCGAGCAGACGCCGGAATACCCAATGACGCTGCTCCAGACCCACCCCGACGCAATCATAACGGCGACGCCCGAAACAGCTCGCCATCCAATTAGCGAAAATCCAGATTGGGAGCTGTTCTGAATTTATGCTGGCTCTGCGCGCAAATGCGGAAAGCGGCTTTACATGCGCCATAGGTATCGGCGGCATCGGCTCAGGTATTATGTACTCGCTTCATGGCGAACACGATTTGGGCCGCAACGAAAGCAGGTTGGGTGAACTGCTTGACTCGCGTGATTACTGCAAGCTTCACATTCTCGAGCACTACATTGCGCGTCTTATGGGCTCCGACAGGGCCCCAGGCTCCTTTCGGGTATTGCCAATCGGCGTTGTCGGCAACGATGCAATCGGAACTCAGATCCTAACCGAAATGAGCGCTGCGGGACTCGATATGCAGTTTGTGCGGAGCGACCCGGCGCTGAAGACACTCTTTAGTGTTTGTTTTATTTACCCGGATGGTTCGGGCGGAAACATTACTAGCAGTAACTCGGCCGCCCAGACGCTGAGCGTCGATGACCTAAGAGCGGCATCGCCGTGCATGAAAACTGCGGGACCGCGCGCTGTGGCACTGTGTGTTCCAGAAGTTCCATTGGAACTAAGGCGGCATTTTCTTGAACTCGCAACTCACTGTGGCAATTACCGGGTGTGTTCCTTCGTGCTCGGAGATATTGAAGGGGCACTAAGGATGGGGTTGATTGCTCTGACGGATCTCTTGGCGTTGAACCAGGAGGAGGCCTCGTCGCTATTTAGTAGTGGATCAGGTCATATCCTCGATGAAAGGTTGCTGGTGGAATGTGCAGCCACATACACAGCAACACACCCGTTGTTGCGTATGGTTGTTAGCGTTGGAGCAAAAGGAGCCTACGGATTCGAACGCGGGCGCACGCAGTTCTGTCCAGCGCCGGTGCTTCAACCCAAGTCCACAGCGGGTGCCGGAGATGCACTTCTTGCCGGTGTTGTGTGCGCTTTGGCGGCGGGCATCCCATTCATCATGCCGAACGAATGTGGCAATTCATTTTCGGACCGAGTACTTCGGACGGCGCTAGATTTCGGCGTCCTGAACGCGAGTTTCAGTGTTACTTCGACACATTCAATCCATCCCGACGCGGTACTTAAGAATTTGTTTGCCTTCGCTGAACTGCAAGGTGCGTCCCTCTCCGAATCGTTTCGGTGGGTGTGCTACGAGAGTGAACAGGCATCTCCTGAAACTGTCTCGAATTTGGCGTGATCCGGATCGAGCAAATCGCACACTGCATTGTCGATTCACGGGATTCAAATATGCCTTCAAAAGGAAAGCGCGAACTGCGAAGGAACAGCACCGAGAGTAACGCACATGCGGTGCTTATAACACTCGGGGTTTCAGGCGAGACCTTTTGAACTTAGAAACTCTGGATGGCGATGACGAAGGTCATGCCACTATGGCCAATGGCACTAGTGTGTCTCAGCGGTGCTGCCTGAGTGCTGCCCAAGCATTTATGCGGAGTCCGGCGAGACAGTCGTATGACTAGGGAATTACGCGGGTGTGTCGTTTCGTTCCAAGAGGTGCAAATATATGCAGAAACTTGCCAGGGGCGGGAAAGTGAAAGCTGAAGTGGTCGAATATCAGAAATGGAAGAAGGCCTTCAAAATCTACAACGATACAGTACAACTGATCGTTTTGACCGAAGTCGGGCCACGGATTCTCTTTTTTGGTTTTCAGGGAGAAGACAACGAGTTCTTCGAAGATCCCGAAGCTTCCGGTAATAGCGGCGATCAAGCATTCAGAGTCTATGGGGGCCACCGGCTCTGGGTATCACCCGAGGTAGCGGGGACGTATTATCCCGACAACTTCCCCGTTTGGGTGCGAAGGCAGCGCAACGCTTTTGTTTTTACCGCTCCTCCGGAATCAGCACATCCCGGTACAAATCTGCAAAAAGAGATTGAGATTAAAGTGGCGGAAACGGGAACACGGGTTACCGTTACGCATCGCATCCGCAATCTTGGAGGAGGATCCATTGAAATGGCTCCATGGGCACTCTCTGTGATGGCTGGAGGTGGGACGGCCATTCTCCCCCTGCCCCCGAAAGCACCTTTCTCGGCTGGCAGATTGCTGCCCGAAGGAGTCTTGGCTCTATGGTGCTATACGGATTTGGCAGATCCTCGATGGAGCATTGGAACGAAATATATCCAACTTCACCAGGCAAGGAATTCCGCAAGCAAATTCAAGGAGCAGATGATCGGGATATTCAATCCATCTGGGTGGGGCGCTTACTTCCGAAGCGGCCATTTGTTCGTGAAGAAGGTCAACGTGGAAACAGGTGCAAAATATCCTGATTTCGGCTGCAATTTCGAGATGTACACGGACGTGCACTCGCTCGAACTCGAAACCTTGGGGCCACTTCGGAATCTGAAGCCGGGAGAGACCGCAGAACATACCGAGCACTGGTGGCTCTTCAAGGACATTCGGGCCGGTGAAGCGGAAAGTTGGATCGACTCCGCTATTCTTCCATCGGTCCAAACTGCAAAATGAGGTGCGTAGTCGCAGTGCGACGGGTCCGGAGCGGCCATGGGTGCACAATCAACCGGTGAGGTGTCTGATACTTCACGCCGAACGGACCTTAACACTACAGTTGTAGATAAGTGTTATGCTGTGGGTGCTTTGGATCAGTAGTTGCTCCGCATCTGAGATGGAAAATCGACTGGCAGGATGGAAGCGCGAGTTGTTGCGTGCGCACAGCCTGATCGCGGGGTTGTTTGCGCGATCGGAGGCGCGTGGGCGCAGTCTGGCGTACATGCAGGGGCTGCTGAGCGGATGCGAGCGGAAGAACGGCTGGCAGATGGCCGAGTGGATGGGCGAAGCGTCGCCCTATGCGATGCAGCATCTGTTGGACCGTGCCAGCTGGGATGCGGATGCGGCGCGGGACAGGGTGCGCGAGTATGTGGTGGAGGCGTTGGGCAGCCCGGAGGCGGTGCTGATCGTCGATGAGACGGGCTTTGTGAAGAAAGGTGTTCATTCGGCCGGAGTCAAGCGCCAGTACAGCGGCACGGCAGGGCGGATCGAGAACAGCCAGGTGGGCGTGTTTCTCTGCTATGCGAGCGACAAGGGCGCGGCGCTGGTGGATCGGTCACTCTATGTGCCGCAGGAGTGGGCCGAAGACCGCGAGCGTTGCCGCGCGGCGGGGATTCCGGATACGGTCGAGTTTGCAACCAAGCCGGAACTGGCGCGGCAGATGATCGGGCGCGCCCTGGACGCAGGGGTGCCGGTGGGCTGGGTGGCAGACGATGAAGTCTACGGCACCGACAGCAAGGTGCGCAGGCTGCTGGAGGCCCGGAAGGTGTCGTATGTGCTGGCCGTGGCCTCCAACCAGCACCTGTGGTGGCCGGATTTTCAGCAGCAGCGCGTGGATGCGATGGCGCAGAGCTTGCCCAAACGCGCCTGGAAACGCCTCTCCGCCGGCTCCGGCAGCAAGGGCGAACGCCTCTATGACTGGGCCTCGGTGCGTTTGTCCGGGCAGCAGGGCTGGGTGCGGACGCTGCTGGTGCGGCGCAGCATCGGAGAGAAGATCGAACACGCCTTCTACCTGTGCTACGCACCCACTGCCAAATCCACCGTTGCCCTCCTGGTGCGCGTGGCCGGACAACGCTGGCAGATTGAACAGTGCTTCCAGACGGCCAAGGGAGAGTGCGGTCTGGACCACTACGAGGTTCGCCACTGGCAGGGATGGAAGCGCCACATCACTCTGGCCATGCTGGCCCACGCCGTGTTGGCGGTGCTGCGCGGCAGAGGAGAAAAAACTCTCCCTGGCGGCGTGCGCCTCAGCGTGCCCGAAGTGCGCCATCTGCTCACGCGTCTGCTGTGGCACGGAAAACACAGCCTGCAACACGTCCTCGACTGGTCTAACTGGCGTCGGGCTCACCAACTCCTGGCCATCTTCTACCATTACCGGAAGCAATCCCCCCTGCCTGATTGCTTCCGGCAGATCCTATCCGATCGCTATCTACAACTGTAGTACTAAGGCTTCGGCATCGGTGAGGCTGACGATGCGAACGGGAACGGTTGCTGCCTCGGCGATCTGCGCGGCGCGATAGCGTCTGGCTCCGGCGACGATCTCGAAGCTCTGCCCGGTGAGAGGCCGAACAAGCAAGGGCGAGAGAACGCCCTGGACTCGTATTGAGTCGGCAAGCTCTTTGAGCGCGACATCCGCGAAAATGCGGCGGGGGTTCGTGGTGGACTCGGTAAGGACGTTAAGGGGAAGGTTGCGGTACTCGGTGGCGGTGTTGGGGTTCATGGTGATTCTCCTTGTGCGGGTAAGCGTTCGGGGGTGTTGGAGCGAACGGCATCATGCCGTACGCCCGTAGAGGAGTTAGCGTTGGGTGTGTCTGCGATCGAAGGCTTCGACAAAGCCCTGACTGCGAAGGTTCCTATCCCACTGAGCGGCGAAGTTCTCGTGCTGGGCGTACAGGTCGGAATCGAACACATAGTTGTCGCCCTGTATCGAGCGGGAGTATTGCTCAATGCCGACGTAATCATTTCTCCAGTAGTACGGAACGAGACTGATACCCAGGCGAAGCGGATTGCTCAACTCGAAACACATCTCCGGGTCGCGCATGAGGTCGCCATTCTGTTCGCCGTAGTGCGCGACAGAGAGGCATCGCAGACCAAGGGGGCCGGGTTCCGGTATCGCTTCAATGACAAGCGGTTGATAGGGAGGGTTCTCGACGCGGAGATACAGTTCACGCCGATAGCCTCCCGCCTTTTCGAGGAGTTGAAGAATGGCCTTCATTACGCCACCGCTTCCGACTCCGTAGGCTCCGCTGAATCGTCCATGATGGGCGACTCCAACGCGGATAGAATCACGGCTGAGGTTTTCTGAATGACCTCAAGGCTCTCGGTGAGGAGTGCCGCATTGCCGTGGTACAGGTGGATGTAATCTGCCTTATGTTGTGCTCAACATAAGGCTGATTATGTTGTCTTCGCAGTTATGTGACGTTCGGCGGTTGAGGCCCTATGAACACTGGGGATTTGTGTTGCCGAACGTCACATAAGCTGGGTTAGAGTTGAGCGAGGAAGGTGAGGAGGTCGGGATTGTCCCGCCAGCGTTTCCTTCCGGATGGCTGCTTCTGTTCGCACATGCCGAGCGCTTTTGCTTTCATGTCGAGGTCCGTCTCGGCATAGATATTGGTCGTGTCGAGGGAGACGTGCCCCAGCCATGCGCGGATGGTGTTGATGTCCACTCCGGCACGGAGCAGGTGCGTTGCCGTGGTGTGGCGGATGGTATGTGGGCCGATCTTCTTCTTTTGCATCTCGGGGACGGTGGTTGCCGCAGCTCGCGCATGACGTGTGACGATGTCGTGGACGCCGAAGCGCGTCAGCGGCTGTCCGGTGCGGTTGAGGAACACGCGCTCCTTGTCTCCATGGCCATGCGTGATCTCACGCAGTGCGTGTGCGGTCGAAGCCCACAGCGGGCAGAGGCGAACTTTATTTCCTTTGCCCTTCAGCCGCACCGAAGATAGAGTGCTCGTTCCATCGCTGCACAGAGTCAGATCGCCTATCTCCAGTTGCGCCGCTTCATCCGCACGCGCTCCGGAGTTGTAGAGGAACAACAGCAAGACATGGTCCCTGTACCCGATCCGTGTGGATTGGTCGGGAACAGCCAGCAACACATCGATCTCACGTTTGTCCAGGTAGCCGACAGGAACGTGGGTCGATCGCTTGAACTCCACCGCACGAAGCTGGGCCGACCAGCCAAGGTCTTCAGGACTGCGCTGTCCGATGAAGCCAGCCATGGCATGGATGGCCGCCAAGCGTTGATTGCGCGTGGAGATCGCACAGCCGCGCTTCTCTTCAAGATGTCGCAGGAAGGCCCGGACCAGATCGGCGTCGATGTCGGCAACGCGAAGCTCGTCAGCCTTCTTTCGCAACTTGGTGGCGGCGAACACGATCAGAAGACGTAGAGCATCCCGATAGCTCTGTTGCGTATTGCGCGACAGGTTGCGGTCGTCGGGCAGATACTCCAGCAGGAAGCGCCGAACCCAGGAACCGAGAGTATGTTTATCGCTCTGGTTATCGCTCATCGCCACCTCCACATACATAGCGCTCGAAGCGGCGATTGGCCTCTCCCAGAAGCTCCGGCGTCATCGTCAGATAGCGCTGCGTCGAGTGCAGCTCGACATGGCCCAGATAGATGGACAGAGAGGGCAGCAGGAACTGCACGTCGGCACCCCTGCGATACCACTCCGTGAGCCGATGCACGGCGAAGGTATGCCGCAGATCGTGGAGGCGGGGCTGGTAGGGGCTGGTCTCTTCCCGGCGAACGCCCGCAAGGTTGCATAGTCGCCGGAAGCCGACCTCGACCACCTGACATCGAACGGCCCTGTGCAGCCGGGATTGGAAGAGCGGTTGGTCGTTGCGGTCACCTCGTGTTGCAGCGGATACGGCTGCTTTCCACCGAGCTTGGAGTGCGTCACCAGGAACGTCTCCGCAGACCAGTCGAAGTCGCTCAGCAGCAGACGCGATACTTCGCCGCTGCGCAGCCCATAGATTGCGAACAACGACAGAACCGCCCTGGCACGGAACGCCGATGGACTGCCTCCCTCGATGCCGTGCAGTAGCCGCTGTACCTCTTCCCACGTCGGCCCATCCGGCAGCCCCTCGTGAACATATCTTCGGGATCCTTTGATCGCTCCTGCGATACCTGCCTTGCACCACCCACGCCGCTCCGCATGACGGAAGAAGGCACGCAGCGCCTGCGCCGCCACAGATACGGATGTCCGGTTCCAACTGCCCGCCCCTTTCAGAGTCAGGAACTCATCTACATCCTGAAGCCGTACGCGCGACAGGCAACTATGCCGCTCGGCGAACCAGCTCAGGAACGTCGAAGCCTTCCAGCAGTGCGACCGCACCGACAAGGGCGATAGTCCCTGTTCTTCCGTCATCCATCGCGCGAAATTCTGAAGATGATCCGTGAACCATGTGACTGGCGTGGGCGGCGACTTCAGCCTGTCCGCGAAGCGCAACCACTTCTTCGCCACGTATTCGAAGTAGATCTCAGTCCGAACGTAAGTGCGAGCCCTGGCGTTCGTTCGCTGCTGTTCGCCCCAACGCCGCGCAGCCTGCTTGACCTCACCCACCGAGACATCGCGCAGCGTCTCCAACCTCAGCAGATCGATGACATGCAACAACTGCCCAGACACACTTCGTAGCGCTGTGCGGCTTGTCCCGCGCTCCTGCAAATACTTCAGAAAAGCCAACCGCTCCTCCAGCAACGGCGCCTCGCGGTGACGGTTGAGTGCAAAGGGAAGTTCCAAAAGCGTATCCAGCATGATGGGGGTCTCCTTGATCCGGGCCCATGCTAGACCTTCAACTTATGTGGTCTTCAAAATAGTCATCCCCAGTGTTTACAGGCCAGACAAGGCTGAACGTCACATAACTGCGAACACAACATAATCCGCCGATGCTCTTCCGTTGTGCAAACCGATGGTCGTCCCCACCACGAATGCAATCGCCTCCGCTTCCGTCTCGCGCACGGTCTTGGTGGTGGTAATGCGCCGCTCGGCACGATGCAGGAAAGCGTGTGCGAGTTCATGAACTAAAGTGCTGAATTCCTCCGCCGGAGACTGGCCGGGAAGCACCACGATTCTGTCTCCGTAGCACATCCCCAAAGCCGGAGCGATGCTCTCTTTGAACTCCAGCGTAATGCCCTGGGCGATGACAAAATCCACGAGCCGTTCGCGGTACTCGCCGACATTCCCGGTGACACGTTCGGACAGTTCGGGAAGTCCCTTACCGTCGGTCTGACTCACATCGAAGACGTAGGCCGAACGGAAGCCCACGAGGACAGCCTGATTCTGAATGCGAATATCCTTGTTTGCTTCCTCATCCTTCTTGCGACGGATACCGATGACGGGAGCGAGTATGCGGATGCCTTTCTCGCCCTTCATTACGCGACGGCCAAGCTGGTTCCACGCATACATCCCGGCCACGCGCGAAGCCTGGGGCTTTTGTCTTGCGATCTCCAAGATATTGCCGAATGAGTAGCGATGGAATCGCCCCATCGCAGTCAAATAGGCGGTCAATCCTTCGCTGTGTCCCTGCTCCAATTGCTCGATCAGGAGTTGGACGTTAGCTGCGATTGCTTCCTTCACTGTTTGCTGTTTATGGGGTGTCGGTACAGCGTCGGGAGCGGTGTTCTGGTGGTTGCTTTGGCTGCGGTCGTTTGAGGGGTTGACGGTGACAGACTGTGTGGTTTTCGATGGCTTCTTCATGGTGTTTCCTCCTGTTGGGCTGTTGCCGTTGCCGTTGCCTTTGAATGGGCAAGTGGCAGGTACATACATGCCGAACGCCTCCTGGCGAAGGTGGGGGGTAGCAACTGCAAGCCGAGGGGTATCCCCACCCTTGCAACGGGAGCGCAGCGGAAGTGGAAAGGGCGTAGCGCAGCGGAGGTCTGCACAAGCGCAGCGCGGAAGATTGGGGAGTGGCTTGCGGGCGCGAGGGGATACCTCCCCTTAGCAGCCTTTGTTGTTGCTGTTGTTCTTGCTTTTCAGCAAATCAGGGGCGGCGTTGCGGACAGGAACAGGCCCGCTGGGATGGGTAGCGGAAGACGGCAAAGCCGACTGAAGCGAGGGAAGGCCCTTCCCTTCAAAGAAGCGTCTGGGACCGCAGTATCGCAACGGACTTATATCGGCTTGTGATCCTATCCTCATAGCAACATCTGCTTTGCTCTTGCATTCAGTTGAAATAATGCAAGGGAATGTTAAATATTTTGAGCTGCCAAATCCACAATCAAAAAGCGATTGTGGATTTGGCAGCTCTCATTAGATTTTCGTAGAACACATAACGGGTGTCCGTCGATCAAAGGCGCGCGAACCAGTGCGCCGGGGTATCCGGCTTGATCCCGCCTTCGCCGACTGCGTGTCCGTCGATCAAAGGCGCGCGAACCAGTGCGCCGTCAACTATCCGCGCGCCTACGACTACCAAGTAGGTGTCCGTCGATCAAAGGCGCGCGAACCAGTGCGCCTTCCGGCCT
>DATCDL010000489.1:0-3835 GCA_036510715.1 Acidobacteriaceae bacterium | reverse complement strand
CTGATCAATCGGATCTGGCCCCCGCGGCACCACCTTCTTCCCCGGCGTTGGAATGCTCTGCGTCATTGCCAACTGAACCGCGCGTCCGTGCTCCACCTCACGCAATGCCCACCATCCAACGACGCCCAACAACGCTGTAATCGCCCAGCCGCGCGCCCGGAACGGCTGCTTCCTGGCGCCCACTTCAGTCCCCACGAGCCCGAATAGCCACGGCGCTGTCAGTGCACCCAGGAATAGCGTGAAGATCACTGGATCAAAGATGAACACAATGGATGCCGCATACCATCGGTCATTGAACGGAAAGAATGGCCGCAGCCCGTAACTATTCGTATAGTCCAGAAGCAAGTGGCTAAGCAGCGCCAGCAGCGCGAAACCATACAACACACCCCACCGCACTGGTGCGGCAGTCAGCGGCCTCCTAACTCCCCTGCTGGCTCCTAAAGGAGATCTGCTTCCCGCTACCGCTTCGGCGCGCGCCCGCCTGGCGACCAGCCATCGATGCCAGCCATAAACCCCGGCAACAATAAAGGCTGCCTCGAAGGGCAGCCCTAGAAATGCGTGTGTGATGCCGCGATGGTGCTGAAACTGATCCACCGGTCCGCGCAGGCCCCAAAGCATATCGACATCCGGAAACTCCGCGGCCACTACCATCGTTAGCGTGGCATAGGCCGCCTTCCGATTGAGTCCAGCGCGCGAGAGGCATGCCCCTGTCAACATGTGGGTTACAGGCTCCATCGGAGCCGTCTACCGGGGCATCGCAATGCGGTGCATCGACAGAGCCTGCTGCGCAGTTGCATTCGAAGCCTCAGCCTCACGCTCCGCAATCTCTTCTTCAACCTTGCGCTCTTGCGCCCGTTTGGACGCAGCCGTAAACACGGTCAACTCTGCTGGCGCGAGCATCTCTGGCTTGAACCCAGCGATAGCCACAAAACCTGGCTCATCGCCCAGCGCCTCAGAAATACGATTCCAAAGAAAGAAGGGCGAAGTCGTCGGAAGCAGAATCATCTTCCGCTCCGGCTCCGGCATGGCAAAGTACGTCGCCCACGTCAGCAACGCCGCACAACTTCCTAGCGCGCTAAAGAGATAGACAGGGGAATAAACCGTCTGTCCGACTCCGTTAGCGTACCAAGCAGACTCAACCAAACTTACGGTAGCGAAGATGCCAAGCCCGAGACTCACGCCGAAGATGTGGCTTCTGTAGGTAAGCCCAAGGTATCTCGTAGAGAAACATACGAATAGCAAAACGCAAAGAGTCAACACGCTGATGCCCTGCTGCACCTGTCCAGCCAGCGTTGCAATATAAAACTGCCCCGCCACATGCGGTCCCGTAGCCATAACCAGGGATAGCGCTAATGAAACCCCAGCAATCCAGCGAAATATAATCTTACCTGCACGGTGCAAACCGTCCAGGGGTTTCATGGCTTTGCGGAAAACACTATAGATAACAAGCAACATCAGCGCGTACTCGACGAAGAAGAGTGCCCAATGCGAGTAGAAGTAAATTTCGTAATCAACGACCCCGGATATTCCAAGCTCCTTGCGGAAAAAGAGCAACATGATCGAACTGCAAGTCTCAAAACAGTTGACGGCCAGAAACGCCGAGAGGAAGGCGAATTCACGGTGCAAACGATGCCGAATCATGATTGCTAGAATCCCGGCCCCAATGAAAAAGTCCGCGAAAATAGCATATTCGAGAAGCACCTTCGTATCCATGGCAAACACCTCCCTGCGCGTTCATAGTAACCGCGCATGGGAGGTGAAGCAACTGCAAATATGTTATTTGGATAGAATCTTTTGCGAAACTAGTCGATGCCGCAGGAGGTTGCGCCCGGCATGCAAAGAGGGGTCGGCGTGCTGACAACGTTCGTCTGAGCCTGCATGCCTGCCGTGGTCGCTGATGTGCTGGTCGTCTTTGCCGATGAAGTCATGGAGGTTGCGCCGAATCCGACGAGAGCGAGGACGAGAACGAAGCTGCGCATTGCGAGGTTTTTCATTTGTGTGTTTCTCCTTGGCAGTAATTGAAGTAGTTGGTAAAAAATTTCTAATTTTTCTCTGGACAAACCAGATAGACACAACATAAAGTGATACAAGAGCTAAGTCTATACTTATCAATAACATAACTATATACTATTCAGTTAACATTACTGAAGTAATCTTAAAGTGTACTAATTTATAAAGGCAACTGACTTAACATTCACTCAGGTGATGTGCGCCCCTCACCCTGGCGTAGTCGCGCTGCATGTACGGAAATGCCCAATATTGAGCGCATCCGACAGGGAAATTGACGAGATATGTCACAAATCTCACCTCCGGGAGGCTCTATGCTGCGAGCGCATCAGATATTCCCGCTGTTTTTGCGTTCCCGCGTATGCTCTTGATAGACCATGGCCAGGACCCCTTATCCACGCAGTGATCACGATTTGATCGCCAGAATTAGCCGCTCAGCGGGCGGACGTGCTGGATACAAACAACTTATTCGTGAGCTGGGGCTGGGGGGAGGACGCGAGCGGCGACTGCTTGTGGAGCAGTTGACTCGCATGGTTGCCCGCGGCGAGTTGGTCCGCGCTGGCGAGGATATGTGGTCGATTCCCAAGCGCGAACCCATTGCGAATCAGCCATTTGAGACATCGAGGCTCAGCAGCAAGCCAGCCGGACGATGGGATGGGATGGAGGCTGCTGTCCGTTCGGGACGTGACCGGCTGGTCAGTGGGCGGCTGGATCTGCATCGGGATGGGTTTGGGTTCGTGCGTCCTGACGCAAGTGCTTCACAAAAAAGGGTTAAAGGTGAGGTCGGGAAGGCCGAGCGGGGCGGGAGTGGGGGACAGTCGCAGGAAGATATCTTCATTCCACCGAACGAGATCAACGGGGCGATGCAGGGCGACTTAGTCCTTGTAGATGAAGCACTTCCGGGGCGGGACGGACGTCGCTCGGGGCGCATTGCGCGGGTTCTGACCAGGCGTAACCCCACGGTCGTCGGCATATTCCATTACGCACGCCCCCACCAACGTGCTGATTCGATTACGCTTACTGGCAATTACGTCACCCCGCTGGACGAACGGATAGGCGGCGCCATTGCTATTGCCGAGGGTGATGAAATCGCGTCCGATGTGGCGGATTCGCCACATCGGATGCTTGGGGAGGAGGCTCGTCGTACGCTGCAAACACCTGATTCCAAAGATCCGCGCTACCCTCTCGAAGGGCTGGCGGTCGATGTCGAGATCACCAGCTTCCCTTCTCCGGGGCGGCCGGCGCGGGGGCGGGTGATGGAGGTGCTGGGACCTCCGGATGCTTTCGGTGTTGATGTGGAGATCATCATCCGTAAACATCACATTCCACATAGTTTCCCTGCCGCAGTGCTGTCTGAGGCGACCGACCGTGCGTTGGAGACTGTGGAGTCTGTTGGCGCGGAAGTGCTTGAAAACAGGGAGGATTTTCGTGGCTTGCCGATTGTGACGATCGACGGTGAGACCGCCAGGGACTTCGACGATGCCGTGCTTGTACGCACTTTGCCCAATGGAAACAATGAGTTGCAGGTGCATATTGCGGATGTGAGCTGGTATGTGCGGCCGGGGGCGGCGCTGGATACGGAGGCTCGGTTGCGCGGCAACAGCGTTTATTTTCCCGACCGGGCGGTTCCGATGCTGCCGCATGCGCTCTCGAGCGGGATGTGCAGCCTGCTGCCAAATGAAGACAGGCTTGTACTTAGCTGCATTATGGAGATCGATCCGGAGGGCGAGATCGTGCGCTACCGGGTGGTCGAGGGGGTGATCCGCAGTGTGCGCCGCATGACCTACACGAGCGTCCAGCAATGCATCGACGAGGGCAAAACGGGTGC
>DATCDL010000488.1:0-16219 GCA_036510715.1 Acidobacteriaceae bacterium | reverse complement strand
AAGGCCCACTCCTCGTCCCTCACATCGCTCGGATAACCGATTTGCCCTTTGTTTCCCATCCTTCCATCGTCTGCGATCCCAAAGCGCTCCGATAGACCGATGATTTCAAAGGAATAAAGTTAATAACAGGCTCTAGGGAACCTCTGCGCAGGTGCGTGATTTTGTAGCGGCGACTCGACGGCAGATAATTTCTTGATTGTGAAGCAGGCTTCTGTCGGAAAATGTGCGTTGCTTCTTGTCTTTTTGGTCTGTGTGAGGCCGTTTTCGGCCTCCAGAGACACTACGCCCCTTGCGGGGCGAGCCGGTTGCGGTGCTGGTAGAGGTTGACCAGCGCGAAGGCCGCGCACAGCCACTGGTGGTTTTTCCAGATACCCCGATAGCGCACCTTGGTAAATCCGAAGACGCGTTTGAGAATACGGAATGGATGCTCGACCTTGGCTCTCACGCGAGCCTTGGTGGCGTTCTTGCGTTTGGCTTCTTCATCCAAATAGTCCTTGTATCTCGTCCGGCGACAAGTCATATCCTGCGCCCTCGGCGCGGCGGCGCGAATCGCCTCGCCCTGGCCTTGATAGCCGCGATCACCCCATACCTTGCGCTCTTCGCCGTGCAGTAAGTCGGGCAGCATGTGCTTGTCCGCCACGCTGCCCGCCGAGGTACATACCGAATGCACCACCGTCTCCTTGCTGTCCACGCCGATGTGCGCCTTGGCTCCGAAGTACCACTGCTTGCCCTTCTTGGTCTGATGCATCTCAGGGTCGCGCTTGCCGCTGGAGTTCTTGGTCGAACTGGGCGCATGAATAATCGTCGCGTCTACGATGGTGCCCGTCGAGATGCGGATGCCTTTCGTTTCCAGGTAGCGATTCACCGTGTCCAGCATCTCGCCGCATAGATCGTGCCGTTCAAGCAGGTGGCGGAAGCGGAGGATCGTGGTTTCATCGGGCGCCGCGGCCACGCCCAGATCCACTCCCGCAAACCGCTGCAGCACAGCCGACTCATAGAAGGCTTCTTCCACGCCGGGGTCCGAAAGGTTGAACCACTGTTGCAGAAAGTAAGTCCGCAGCATGATCGCCAGACCCACCGGCTGCCGGCCGTTGCCCGCCTTGGGATAAACGGGCTCAATAAGTGCCAATAACTCAGACCACGGAACCACTCCGTTCATCTGGTCAAGAAACAGCTCCCGCTTGCTCTTGCGGCCATACTTCTCAAAACTCGCCTGCGATGCCAGTGTCTGCTGAATCCCCGCCATTCGTTTCATACTTATAGTTTAATCAATAATGACGCGGGTTGCTGACTTGTGCAGAGGTTCCCTAGGACGAAAGCGCTGCCTCTCTCACTTTCCGAGCACAGCGCCATCTCCTTCACCCTTGGTTCACTTCGACCTAATTGTGATCTGAAGGAATTCACAAACCGATCGAGGCTTTCCTGGAACAAACACGTGCGACGGGCGCCTTGTGAGTACTCGATTAACTATCGCTTTATCCCTGCCATTGCTCGGACTTCTCGCCGAGTACGTTCGTATATGAGCCGCAGGATGCTTCTTGAACGAACATCCAGAAAGGCAAAGAAAAACAAGGAGAGGCAAAAGCGAAAGTCTATTTCACCCTCGGATATCGCCCGATACATCAAAGAAGCAAAGTTCTGGGTAAATCCTTTGGAGCGTTTGATGCGTTGTGAACCCTGCGTGAGGAGACAGTAGGAAAATGCTTTAGGTGTCAACAAAATCCCGCGATTGCTCCGGGCCCACTTATAAAAGCGATCCCACTCTGGATCATGGCTAACCCGAATCGTGTCCCCGCTACCGTTGTGATAGATGACCAATGCCTCGTCGACCCACGCTGGCACGAGCGAATTTGCGGCCCTGGCCCGTAAAAGCCAATCAACATCCTCAAAGGAGGCGGCTGCGTTTAGGAAAGGCACGGAAAGCATGAGTTCCCTCTTGATGAGATATCCAGGTACAGGTAGGAACCCTCCACTGCAAAAAATGTATTCACTCCAGTCTTCACCGGGGCGAGGAAACCTGCGTGGAATAATCTTATCAATTCCGCTGTCAACTTCTTGACTACGACATGCAATAAAGTTTGTGCGGGGATCTGCATATGCAAGCAGATTCAGTTGCTTTTCGATCTTTGCGGGTAGCCACTCGTCATCGTCGTCCAGAAAGGCAATCCACTCACCATTAGCTTCACGCACCCCAATATTTCGAACTTCGGCAGGGCCAACGTTCTGCCGAAGCTCGACAATCCGAAGACGCGGCTCTTCGAATGCCTCTAGAATTTTCACTGTGTCCGGTTCCGGTCCGTCAACCACCACGATCACTTCCAGATTCAAATAACTCTGGTTCAACGCGCTACGTATGGCGCGCTGGACCAAGATCGGACGCTTGTGTGTAGGGATAACTGCACTGACGATCGGATTCATCGGACATCCTCGGTGCTCTGAATATGCATGTGAACATCGTCGCAGCTTCCAAGACTTAAATGTCGAGCGCGATGTTTCTGAAGCGCGTGAAAGCGCGATCCGCAATTCTGGCACGGATGCACCAACGCATGATGAGGAACTCTATAGTGTTAACTGTGGTAGACTTCGGCACCGCAGGGGCGACGGTAGAACTGATGCGCATCCGACGGATCCGTGAAGGCGAGAGAGCAAAGGACTACCCAACAAAAGAATGTTGGGAAAGAGGGGTCCATAATTATCCCACTCTCAAGGAATAAGTTGCAGCACAGCCATATTATGACAGCAGCGGCAAATGCAGCATTCGGGCTTCCCTGAGCCAAACTCAGTGATCTCTTTAGCGCCAACGCCAGGACAAGAGCAAACGATGAGACTCCGACATATCCGAGCCCAAGAAGAGTTCCTATGTAACCTGAGTGCGCTGCCGTAGGTACCCACCCGGCTGCGGTCGAGACAGAAGCTAGGTTCGAAGCGTTGAGGAACGCGTTGTATCCGTACCCTAGAGCCGGGCGGTCTCTAACATAGCTGAGTTCGTCATTCCACAGCCCCTGTCGGCCAGTGAATGTATCAAGCGATGACTCTGTGTCGTATCCACGCCCCATTGCAGCAACGTTTCGCGTAGTCCTATCCAAGTCTGTTCCTAGGACAAGCAGAGCGAGCCAGAGAAAACCTATACACACTGTAAGAGCATAGGTGAGAATGAATGTTAACTTGCGCATTCTTATCGACATTAAGCATCCAAGTATGACAGTAGCTAGGATAGTAGTTACAAGGGGCGTCCGGCTACGTGTCAGACTAAGGAACAGGAAAGCTGTCAATGCCAAGAATATAAGTCGCCCCCGGCTTCGTGGTGAGTCAGCGGCTAGTGCCAGACTGGCAATTGCCAATATACCGCAATTCCAGCCCTGGATAACGGGGTGAATCATGCCAGAGAAACGCCAGGACCCGTCGAACGGGTGAAAGTTACCAATGCTAATTTCCACCGCGAGCGATATGATGAGTGTAAAGCTACACGCATAGACAGCGAGGGCTACAGTTTGTATATGTGAGAATCGGACTGCCGCTGCCAAGGCACCCAGAAAGAGAAGTAGGAGAACACCAGATCGCCGCAGTGTTAATGATGGGTCTTCGGCCCAAACAGGACTAGCGAGAGCCAAGCTGATATAGAAAAGCATGGACCACCCGAGAAGCCCGTTTACCCGCAATCGCCAGTGCTTCTTGCTCATAAAGGTAACAAGTGCAAACAGCCCGAGAAAGAGCAAGGCGACTTCTCGAAGGGCACTCCCCTTTTCGACAGTCTGCATGACTTCATCCAATTCCAGTGCCTGGCCAGAACGTGACGGAGAGAGTGAATTCGCAAATACAAATATCGCCACAAAGAATAGAGACCAGCGCCAAGGCATCCTGGTCCTGGGAGGGCTAAGAGACGGTGTCGCTGCTATTCCCATCATGGATTTTGCTCCAAAGAGGCGCGGGCTGGAAGCCTTAGGAAGGCTCCCGCCCGTACTCCCGATGTCACAAGAGTCGTTCCCATCAAACCAAACGCCGCGCCAAGTGGACCGAGGACGCGCACCAGCCAAAGCCCCAAAACTGCCATGATGAATAGAGCCGCTAAGTTAATTCGAAAATCCAGGTCGGCGCGTTCGATAGCAAACAACGCGCGAGAATACGAAAACGCCTCAGCAGTGACCAAGAGGTTTATTGCAAGGATCGCGACAACCAAGCCGTTACCCGCATATTGGCGTCCGTAAAGCAGAGCTACAAGACGACCTCCCCATAGCATCAGTACCAAGCAGAGCAACGACAAAGGGAGGGCGAGAGCAGCGCTAATCTTGAGCACCAATCGACGCAACTCCGTCGGCCCCTCTGTTGCATACTTGTGGGCGATCTTTGGGCCTACAAGGTTCTGTATTCCTAACAGTGCTGGATTGCCTACCGACACAACGCCTAGGCACGCAGCCCAGACTCCCGCCGAGCCGGTGCCGTGGAAGAACGCCAGAAGCCACGGATAGAGATTCATGCTGATTGTCCAGACCAAACCGCTAGCGAAAACCCACTTTCCAAATATCCAATTCTTTTTGAGGTCGGCAAGTGATTCTGAGACCCGGGGGTGATAGAACTCCCGGTCCGACCAAAGCCACCACAGAGCTGCGATCCCACAGGCAGATCCAATCACCCAATACGCACGGCTTGCCGATAGCAGGCCGAAATGACCAAGAACGAGCAGGCCGCCGACCTGAACCACTGCAACACAAGTATCAAAAAGGAAGGCTGTGATAAGTTTTAGGCGGGCGAAACATACGCGACGAGCAAATTCGCGAAACGAGATCAAACTAATCACGGCAACTAATGCCCACAAGACCGGTTCCAAGCCTCGGTATCCAAATCCGATCGTAACCGCAAACGCGGCACAGAGCAAAGCGAAAATCGCGACAAGACAGAATGCCAACTGATGAATCAGGGTGCTGCCAGTATACAGAGCGTGTGCTCTTCCCTTTAGGCGTGGTGCATAAACCATATAAGGTGTCGTAATCAGTGACGTCTGAAAGTCCGTTACCAACAGAATTATTGTAAAGCCCAACATGTAGAGGCCAAATTCCTCCTTGGAGCAGCTTCGCGCGATGATGACCCCAGTTACAAAGTTTGTGGCACTGGCAACGGCTTGGTCGGCCAGGGAAACAACGCTCTGATGCACCGCAGTTTCGGGGGACAAGAGGTGGCCGAGTAATGACGTTCGGCGCTTGGCCGAAGTAATCGGGAATATACCGGCCTTTTCGATCTCTGCGATCACAGTGGCCTCGGTCTCAGCAGAAGGTGTCATCAACTCGCAGGTGCTCCTCGTTTTTGCGCAATTATCCTTCTTAGCTCTCGGAGATTGCCTACACAATGAGAATTAGAGTGCCCTGTAGAGGCTCTCCGGAATTGGGAACGATCGGTTGTGAAGGACGGTTCCCAACAGCCGAACGCCCGCTGCATCAAGGGAGTTCTTTGCATTACGCGCAGTAAGCCGGCGCGTAGAGTTGGCCTCGATTACGAGAATGGCAGCGTCGGCAACGAGGCCCAGTAACTGAGCATCTCCGCAAACGCTTGTGGCGGGGGCGTCGATCAGCATGTACTCAAACTCGTCGCGCAGTTGCGCAAGACGCTCCTTGAGCTGAACCGGCGGTAGGAGTACTCGGCTATTGTCGGCCAGAATGCTGGGCCCGGCCAACCAAAGGTTGCCGCCAATCTTCACACACCGATCGCGCAGCGGAGCGGATGGGCCGGCGAAGGGGTTCGTTCCTTCGATGCCAAACAGACCCGAAAGACGCGGTGAACGCACATTGGCGTCGACAAGGCAAACAGGCCGCGAACTGTTGGCGGCAAGAGTCCGTCCTGCGCGGGCGCAGACGGAACTGCTGCCATTCTCATCGTCCACGCCGCAGAGAACGACTTGCCGTGGCGCACTTCCGTTGGCCGACAAAAAGATGCGCTGAATGAGGCGCAAGATCTCCTCTCCACCGGCATTGCTAGCATGGCTCGACAGAATGGGGACAACATCCCTCGCCGCAGCACGATCGGTCGTATCCAGCTTGGGTTTGTCAATTACCCCGGCTTCAAGCTCGAGCTGCGTCATCAATTCAAAGTTACGGCTCATTGGAGGTTCCTCGCATTGGCTGGAGGCGTCGCATTCGTTGCAATTCGCACCGGAGGCGGCCCCGGAAGCCAGATCCTTTGTCCAACCTCAATATGGTCTGGATCCGTCAGCTTTGGATTGAGCCTCTGAATTTTATTCCGGCGCTGCAAATCGTAGCCTCCCAGGTATTGAACGGAGATATCTTGAAGTGTTTGGTCAGGTTCGACCGTGATTGCAAATGGCGCGCCGTTTGAAGCGGCTTGAGTGGTCCCGGTATCCCCGGCGCCGCTCCCAGGTGTCGCAGCGCCTGACACGCGCGCAACCTTCTGGCTGAGGGCGCGATATTCGGCCGCGGCGTGTGACCAGAGAACTCGAGAACCGGTGCGCCCAACTACGCCCAGCGCACACAGGACGAGGACCATGGCTGCTGCTGGAATCCAGATTCTCAACGCTCGTTTAGGCCTCTTGCGTCGTTTAGGCTTACAAATCTCTCCAGCTGCCGCGTGGCCTACGGCCGCGGCGGACTCTCCAGATTGCGGAATCAATTGCAGGTCTGCGATTACTTCGGACACCATGCTCTCGTTCACTTTCTTGCTCTTCAAAGCACAGCACAACGACAGCGAATTAAAGCACAGATTGTTAATGATCCGGGGAACACCTTGGCTGTTCTCAATGATTCGCTTGAGTGCATCCTGCGTAAACAATGGCTCCCCGGTGTAGCCAGCTTGTTTCAACCGGTGGTCAATGTAGGCAGCGGTTTCATCTTTCGTAAGTCGTTCAATTCGGCATAAAGTCGATATCCGCTGGCGAAGCTGTACCAGGGAAGCCTGCATCAACTTGTCGAATAGCTGCGGCTGCCCTGAGAGGACTATTTGCATTAGCTTGCCCGTCGACGTTTCGAAGTTGGTGAGGAGACGAACTCTTTCCAGAACGGCGTCAGACAGATTCTGCGCCTCGTCGATGACAACAACGAACTTCCGGCCCGCTCGATTCTCTTTCGCGAGAGCCTCAGTCAACTGCTCATGCATCTCGGAGCTGCTCTGGGCCGGGGTAACACCGATGTCACGCAAGATGTAGCCGACGAATTCTCGAGGCTCGCACTCGGCATCGATATCGAAGAGAAACACAGTGCGAGCGGACTCTCGAATCTGGCTAAGAAAGCGAAACAATAGCGTAGTTTTCCCCATCCCTGGGGGCGCAATCAAAGTGGTAAACCCACGATTGCTGATAAAGCTGTAATTCAGCGATGCCATGGCCTCCCGGTGCGTTTGGCTGAAATACAAATTCCGTGAATCAGGAGTGGTTCCGAATGGATCTTGACGAAATTCAAAATACTGTAAAAACATTGTTCTACTCTCCGCCCCTTGGCAGCGCCGCGAGCACCGGAGTGCCCAGGTAGCCGGCCAACTCATCCGGTGTGCGGAAGGTTGGATCCATGAAGTCAAGCACGAACGCCGTGGAAAGACTAAAGGTTCCGGCCAGGAGCAACGTAAGGAGAGCAATCTCCACGGGCGAGCGATTGGGCAGTGCCGGAACGACTGGTTGCTCAGCGAGCGCAACATTCAAGATGCCGCGCTGGTCAAGGGCGTCGCTAATGCGCGCTTCTTCGCGCTTTTGCGTATACAGGAGATAATTTGCTTCTTGTGTTTTTGCGGCTTGCTGAAGATTGTCTTGTTCAATTTCGTTTTGGCCGAGACTTTCGGCTTCTTTGTGGTATTTCGTGGCAATGGCAGCTGCGGCAGCCGCGCGTTCATTCAAACCGCTGAGATCTGCTTGAGCCTTCGTAAGCTCAGCCTGGACCCACTGATAATCGGGATTCTGGTCTGTCGTTTCATCGCGAATTGGTTTGGTCTCTTCTGCACTGATGGCAGCCTTTGCATCCGTGATCTGCTGGCCGACCTCCTGCACCAATCGATAAGTTGGCTCGTATTTGGTGAGAAGTTCGGTTCTCTTAAGCTCAAGATTTAGCAGGGTCGATTTCAACTGTTCAAGGAGCTGCGGGTTGTCGGAGTTGCGCACGACCGTCGTCATTCTTGGTTTGATCGACTCCAGTTGAGCCTGGAGAGCGCGAACACGTTGCTCGGTTTCAAGGAGAGCCGTCTGGGCCTGACGCGCAGTGGCGTCGAAATCTTCCCCTTGCCTTAGTGCTGAGTCGCGTTCGAGATCAGCTGAGACAACGCCGGTATCCTTGGTGAAGTCGGTCAGCTTTTCTTGCGCCTGATTCAACCCCTGCTGGTATTGTGCAGTTTGTTGGTCGAAGAACTTAAACTCGCCCGATGGATGATGCACTGCGAGGTGCTTTTCCATGTATGCTGCTGCCAGTGCTTTAAGGACTTCTTCCGCCTTTTGCGGATCGCGAGCTTTGTAACTTACCGAGATCACATTAGTCTTGCGGATGGGCTCAATCTTCAGATCCTTGCCTAATTCGCGTACTGCCTTCGCGATCCTTACCTCACTGCCACTGTCGGGGGACAAACCAGATTCTCCAGCCAATCCCGTGGTCAAAACGACCTTGCGCAGCAGATCATTACTGTTAAGCAGCTCGACTTCGGAATTCAGATCTTCCTCGCTGACTTGGTCATTGCTGAACTGATCGGGTGCATTGGCCGACGGGGTTACCATCGCGTCTGAGCGCTGGCGCAAAGCGAGGATCTTCATCTGGGCTTCATATTTTGGGACCCACACACCGGATACGGCGACCGCGATCACAACCAAGGCAAATGCGATCAGCATTGGCCGGCGCTGGCGAAACAGCACAGCGATAATATCGCGCGGGGTCGGCAACGGTTGCCGAGCGTACCGTTGGTTTGCCAGGTCGTCAGCTCTAATGATTGCGGGATCTTCGGTGTTCATGTCGCGCCTCACGTTGCAGATTGTTTACAGAATGTGTTATCGGCCAGTGAGCTTGTTTCAGTCTGGCAGTTGTAAATCACTATAAAAACTTAGATCGCGACTCGGTCTGGGGCAAGAAGTGGGGTCTGGCTGTGGCCAACAGCTCCTGGGATCGGGATCGAATTCACGTCAACCGAAGAAGCGAGGGCGACTCGATCAGCTGGTCCCGAGAGGAGGGCGGTACACGCAGACTGAATTTGTTTCCTCATTGCCCGTCTCTTTCTTGCGCGCGTTCTGTTTCGCCCCCTATAGGAAGCTAGTGGCTTGCCCTCAATTGGAACCGGACTAGAATAAAAGCCGGCTGCAGTTTTGACCATACCCGCTTTGGTAAAGAAATCGTCATAGCCTCTGATCAACGTGTATGAGCATTCTTTTGTGTAAGACCTTTGCTTCGTTGCGCATACTGCTTCAATTCTAAGGATCCCGAGGGCGTCTGCTACGCCTTGCAAGGCCGCGAGAAGCAGCACCCGTGGTGAATAATCACGGAAGGCCTTTCGCGCAAGTTGGATCTGAGTATTGCACCCCTTTACGCCCTGAAGGTGTGTAATCAATAGAGCCTCAGTAAACTCCGATTTCACCACCGATCCTGGGACGATGGTAAAGCACAGGTTGAAGACTTTCTGGTCATTAACTACTAGACTTAGACACAGTTCACCCTCTCTATCGATATGTGGTTTCGGTAAGCCGATCACCAGCGCAAACCAATTGTCGCCTTTGGAGATCCGATGGAATTCAACATCTCCTTGAAGAATTTGACGCAGAATTTCCGTCGGTAGTGCAACACGTATGCAATTGTAGTGATGCAAAAAGCAGGATGCACGTTCAGCTAATGTCAAGCCTCGGGCAATGTAGTTTGATACGACATATTTGAAGGCCAATGCAGGGTTGCTCTCAATAATTTCATCGAATGGCTCAAGTTTGAGGAGATCAAGTATCTCACGCCAGATGCTCATGCTAATAAGGCCACGCCAAGATTCTCCCGCGATCTTGAGCGGCGACCAGACTATTCCCTGGCGCGCGATTGTCAATAGTGGTCGAAAGAACCCAAGGCGCTTGCCGCGTTTACGCTGCGCGACCGGACCGCCGCTGGGCGCTATGCCAGAATCCTGGAGATTTACCTCAGGACATGCATTGACGGCAAACTGAAATGGACGACCCTGTATCTCACCCATTGGGCACTGCTCTCCGCGATATGTCTGTCGCGACTGCGCCGTGACGAGCTTTCCGAGGACTATGGTTGCTGACTCAAAACTTGAAAGAAATGCTCAAAACATCGCGGGGTTATAGTACGCGCCCATGCTTGAGGTCGGTAAGAAGGGGCGAATCTTCGACAATTCGTTCTGCGGAACGTACACCATGTCCCCCGGTTGCAATTGAATGTCTTCGGAAAGATTGCGCGTGGCAAGCAATTTCTTCGCGTTAAGGAGCTTCGCCTCATAGCCGCCACCCGGCAATGGCCGAAACAACACCACCTGCGAATGCTTGGCTTTGTCGGTAAAGCCGCCTGCGATTGCAACCGCTTCTGTGACTGTAAGGTCACTGCGGAGGTCGTACTTACCCGGCTTGCCCACTTGGCCGGCTGCGATGAAGTAAGGCTTCTCGAAGTCCTTTAGGCCAACTGTGATGACTGGGTCGTGCAGAATCTTCGCGTAGGCGGTTTTTACGGTTTCCGTCAGCTCCGGCACTGTCTGGCCTTCGATATAAATCGAGCCAACGCCCTTCAAAGTTGCGTAGCCGTCTGGTTGCACCGCTACGGTCTGATTGAATTCGGGTGACAGCTCAAAATCGAGATCGAAGGTGTCGCCTCTTCGGAGTTGATAGCGTGGATTCCGTTCGTGAAGCGCCGGGGCCGTATTTGTCGAGGCGGCAATATTCGAAGACGAACTAGCCTGTATCGTGGCGGGAGATATAGCGCCCTGGGCGGCCAATGGACTCGCCACTGTCACAATTATTGCCGCCAATGCGATGATTGAGTACTTCATTTCGAACCTCACCTCTCAGGTGCAGTTGAGTGGTCCCGATGCCTTAAGATTCCTCGGGTTGTGAAATCGAACTTGCCTATTCTGTTCCTTGTTGCTCAGGGCCAATCTGGGATTGCAAGAGACTTTGCTGGCATCGGAATTAATTAAGATAGGTTCTTCCATCCCGCATCTTACATTCCCTTCATAGCAAACATGGCGGTATGCAGGAGGATGGCCAGATCCATGAAGAAGTTCCGGTGCCGGATGTAGTAGAGGTCATACTGAATGTTTTCGTGGATCAAGAACGAGCGGTCGGCGCTTAGCTGCCAGAGGCCCGTCAATCCGGGGGTTACTTGTAGCCGCTGTCGGTGACGGGAATTGTATCGCTCCACGATGAACGGCATTTCCGGGCGAGGACCAACCAGCGACATCTCGCCTTTCAGGATGTTGATTAGCTGCGGCAATTCGTCCAGGCTGGTTTTGCGGAGCCACCGGCCGATTCGCGTGACACGGGGGTCATCGGCAGCGGTGGGGTGCAGCCCAAATTTTGGCACATCCACGCGCATCGTTCGGAACTTGTACAGTTCGAACCGCTTGCTCCCCCGCCCTACCCGCCTTTGGCGGAAGAACGCCGGGCCTTTTGAATCCATGCGGATGAAAGCAGCAAGAACCGCCCATACCGGCAAAGTGAGCACCAGCAAGACAACTGCGGCGCCAAAATCGACAATCCGCTTACTGATTTCATACAAGCGCTTGCGTTCGGGCAGGCCAAGGGAAGCGATGAGCACTCCGTCGATGTCCACGTACTCTGTCGACGTTTCGGCGCTATATGAGAGTTGGGGAACGAAAGCGACGTTGGCCCCAGCTGCGAAGGCTTCGTCCGTAATCTCCTTGAAGCGTTCCTTCGATAAAGATGGGATTCCGACTACCAAGAGGCTGATGTTCCATTCCTGGATCAGGTCGCTAGTCACTGGGCCGGCAATGACTCGAGCCGAGCGTTCGTGCTTGTAGGCGTCTTCGTAAACTTTATTGCCGGTAAGTTTTTCATCGTCGTCGAGAATCGCGACCGGGTTCAGTCCCAGTTTGGGCGAGCGGACGATTGCAGAAAACACGCGCCGACCTGTGAGCCCCGCACCGTATACCAGCACGTTCCGCAAACCATAGCCGCGGCTGTGCAGATTCCTGATTAATACAAACACAAACTGCTTTTCGACGATTACCAGCAGCGGCACGAAAACAACCGCCAGCATGACTATCCAGCGCGAAAACAGATGCGAAAAGAAGAAGGTAACCAGAAAGGCAAAGCCAAAGGCTTGCAGGGTTACTCGCAGGATGCGTTCGGTCTCGCGGATGCGCAGTAGGCTGTTCGCCCGCCTATAAGCCCCATCCTGATCCAGCATCAACACAAACAATGCCGCGAAACCGAAGGCGGCCAAAAAGACAGTGCCGGCAGAATAATGAAGCTGTCTGCCCATCTGCATGACTTCATAGGTTGCATACGCGAGCGTTGTCGCGGCCATGACGGCACCCAGGTCGGCGATCCGCTCGATGAATGCGGTGACGATCTCAAACCGCTCATACCTTTTTGGGATCGCCGCGGCCCGGAAAGCATAGGACCCCTCGAAGGGTGTAGCCGAATCTATCAGCTTGACGGAACCCATAATTTATCTCTCGTAGTCACCGCGTTGCGGTGCCATCTTATGGTTTGGGAGAGGGGATATAGCTCTTTACTTAGCAGGCAATTCTTACGAGTGGTGCGCAAACCGGCTCGATATCGTCGGCATCCACTTCCAGCGCTACGCTGCGCATGATTGCGTCTAGCGAAAGGACCACGCGGAGGTTGTTCTTCTTGCGGACCAAGACTCCCTCGACTCCGGTCATCACTCCGGCCCTGATTCGCACTCTTTCGCCCACAGTTAGGTATGGGTGCGGCTCGATCTTGCGCGTTTGCAAGCCGAGACGGATTGCTTCGATGTCGAAATCGGGGACGGCCCACCGCTCTCGCGCCGAACCCACAATCGACAACACTCCCGGCGTACCCAAGACGGTGCTCCGAGCCTGCTGCGCAATGCGGACAAAAACGTAGGTCGGGAACAAAGGCAGTTCGAGATCAATCGGCCGGCTCTTCTTCCATTGCCGGGTCGTTCGATAGAGGGGCAGGAAGGTTTCTATTTGGCGGTGCGCCAGTATTTCTGACACATGCTTTTCATGGCGGGGGGTTGTGTACAGTGCAAACCACCGCAGCGAAGTGTTCGGATCGGCGCAGACTGCCCCATAGTTCTCTGCGCTTATCGTTGGCTGGACAATTTCAAACAAGGCTTCGCCATCCTTACTCGGAAAGTCCCTTTTTCCACAGCCTCTTCGAAGGAAAAACTGCCTACCGATGAGGCGCGTCGAACATTGCGCGCCAGCTTATCAACCTGGCTTAAACAATCTGGCCGGAAGCTTTGAGTTGCGACAGAACTGCTTCTGTCGCTTCGGGGTAAAACAGTGCCGAGGCGGCAAAACCACGTTTGGCCGGGTCGCTCTCGCAGCGAAGAACTATGCCTTCGCCTTGCAAGTGCATTCCGGGGCTAGAATCCGCCAATTTTGGGAGCACAATCTCAATCTGGACCCGTGCTCCGACTGGTGGCAATGAATCCGTCTGAAGGTAAACCCCCAAAGCGTTGATGTCACAAGTAACGCCCTTGCCGCTTCGCGGCTTCCCCTCTTGGGGCGCCCATGTGAAGAGTGCCGGAACGCTCAACCGGTAGCGTTTGGCGCGTCGCAGTTCAATGACACTGTGCATGTGCATACCACTTTCAATCCATCCGCAACTGGCGGATGCTGAACTGCAGTTAGAGATTCCCAATGTACGCGCAACGAAAAATGCCCACAAGAAACTGAACAACCCGGAGCGGTCCTTCTCGCCTGCGCAGTGCCACACCAGAGACAAAGGTCTAAGTTGTTGATCGACCCCAGGTTGATGAGGCGGACGTTCGGCCATGGCAAGAAATAGAGAAAGATTACTCGACTTGGGTTAGAGTCGTTCTTCTCTAGCGACTCGGCGTAGTCAGGGGCTTGCTAGCTGAGACTAATGAACCAGAAGTGCTCCCAAGTCATGTCTTCGAAGCGACGTATTCGCGCGGAACTGAGTGATAACTGCGAGTCTCCAAATCGTTACAATCGCCAATGTTAATGCGGTCACGAACGTGGCGAAGAAAAGCGGGATGTCATCTCATGCTGTCCTGTTCGGACGCCCGCTGATGCGGATGGGGCTGCGCAGTTGCCAAGCAGGTTGGAGTTTTTGGGGAGGTGAGAATAAGTTGGGCCGCGGAGCGAGATGGTGGGAGCCCATCCGGGAAGGCGTTTAGGGGTGAAACAAATGAAGCTTTTCTTGCTCCGGAAGCAGTTGCAGGGGGACCAGCCCGCGCCGTCGCCCATAAATCGATTTTCAAGAAAGATCGCGCGAAGGGGCAAAACGGGGTTATATTGATCGGTAGACGTAAAAGCAACATAAGAATCCAGGTTGCAGGAATATCTCGTGATCACTGTGCGAGCCTGAATTCACTCAGAATGCTGCCCCTCTTCCCCTAGTAAATCGATCCATCGCTCGCAGAGAAACGAGAGTGGGGATGGAGTTATACCTCCATTACGCGTGGCTGTCGGCGGCAGTGGCAGGAGTGTGCCTTTTGGCTCTTTCTAGGGCGGCGCACACCTGTAAGGGGATTCCTGTCATTCGTAAAGAGTGTGGGTCATGACTCCCAAGCGAAGTGACATTTCCGTTCTTTTCGCATCTCCACACGCACTGACGCGCGAGTTGGTTGTGAAAGCACTGAGCCGGCATAAGCATTTTCATGTAATCGCTACGACAACAAACCAAGAGGACGCGATCGAGGCACTGCGGTCGACAGCGGTGGATGTGGCCCTAATCAGAGTGACCCTAGCTGACGGTCCGCTGAGTGGGTTTGGGCTATTACGGAAGATTTGTGAGTGCGCTCCAAAGGCGAGATCGGTAATTTTGTTCGAAACCCACGAACGCCATCTGGTCGTGGACGCATTTCGGGCGGGTGCAAAGGGTGTCTTCTGCCTTTCGCAGGGTGACTTCAAGTCGCTTTGCCGGTGCGTGGAGCAGGTCTACTCGGGACAGATCTGGGGAAATTGCGCTGAGCTTTCGGAGGTCATTCAGGCATTTTCAGAACTTGCGCCGATTCGCGTCGTGAACGCTGACGGAATGCGGTTGCTGACCAAGCGGGAAGATGAAGTAGTACGTCTTGTGGCCGAGGGAATGCAAAACCGGGAGATCGCTAGGGAACTTAAGCTTAGCGAGCATACAATCAAGAACTATTTGTTTCATATTTTCGAAAAGCTTGGCGTCTCCTCGCGCGTCGAGCTGGTTCTGTATGCAGTCAGCAGCACCAAAAGCGCCGGGACCGCGGCCGTCCAGAGCGACAAGCAGGAAAGCAAGAGAGTGGCAAGCAGGAAAACAAACCGGCCGACAGCTTAAAGGTCACGGCCAGGCCGTCGACGGTCGCGGATTAGATTTCAGGATGCTAAGTCTCGCCCAATCACAGAACAAGAGGCCAAAGAGCCACGTATCGTCGCGAAGATCGACGGGGACTCTGCAGCCCTTCCGTTCTGCTGCTGTCCCTCGCCAAAATGCCATCCGGTCAAAACACATTGCATTTTTTGAGATATATTCCGACGGTTAAGACAGGTCTTTCGACAAATCGCCATCTGAGGGTGCGAAAATGTTCCGTTGACGGAGCTCGCGGTCCATCAGCGGCTGTAGTCGAATTTGTAACTGTCAAAGCACCCAGAAGCCACAAGGATCAACAGGCTTCGCTCGTTGCCTGGTAACTAATTCAATCAAAAGCACTTATTTTCACCAAATTTCAACAAGTTTCCATAAACGATCTGATCTGTTTTGGGAGCAGAGGGTCGGGGGTTCGAATCCCTCCGCCCCGACCATCACAAGCCATAGATATTTCAAGCGATAGGGCCGGTTCCGGCCACGCATCTGCCTTTTACCGCTGCACAGGTGTCGGTGATTTCGTAGCCGTCGTCGCGACTTGTTGGACCAACTGGTTTCGCGCTGAGGCTCGATGGATGAGTCAACCCATCATGAGGCGATCTGCGGATCCCGTCGGACCGGGAACCAGAGTAACCGGTCTGCTCTAGGAACTTGTTGAAATAGGTACACGGTGTGCGGCGTTGCACCAGTTCTGTTCGTCTAACAGACATGCGTGGAGACGAGCGGATTCAGGATGGGATGTTCAGCTATGTATCGTTGGAGCAGCGTGTGCCACAGGATCAT
>DATCDL010000487.1:0-2921 GCA_036510715.1 Acidobacteriaceae bacterium | reverse complement strand
TCTCGGTACCCCGTCTCAATAGCGTCGACCAGTCGAGAGCGTATCTCCGCGGAAAGCGCAAGCCTGTCTGCAAGCACATAGATCGGCCGCGTCTCAACGGCTCCAAAGTCCAACTCAAGTAGCGACTCCGGTGCCGAGAATTCGACAATCTTTCCCGCTCCCCCCGTCTCATCGGCCTGCCAGAGCCGGTTGTAGCCCCGCCTGCGTAGCTCCCCAAGCCGCTCTTTCAGCGAGTCCGTCAGATTGACCACCGCAACGACAGCATCTTTCTTCCCGGCCTTCTTCGCTGGCTTCCTTACAGCGGCGACGGCTTCGACTCCGGCTTCCTCGATAGGCCCCTGCATCGCCTCCAGCTTGATCTCTCGCCGCACAATCGGGAACAGCGCATAAACTCGTGTCCCCTCGAGCATCGTCAGGACGCGCGTGACAATCTCATCCACCGTGTCATGCCGCACAACGCCGCCGCAGTGTAAACACGTAACCGTTCCGCAGCGCGCATACAGTAGCCGCAAGTAATCGTAAATTTCTGTCGCAGTCGCCACAGTCGATCGCGGATTGCGCGTCTGGTTCTTCTGCTTAATCGCAATCGCAGGAGCGAGCCCATCCATGAAGTCCACATCGGGCTTCTCAATGCGTTCGAGGAACTGTCGCGCATAGGCCGACAAGCTCTCCACATACCGCCGCTGGCCCTCGGCGTACACAGTATCAAACGCCAAAGACGACTTTCCCGATCCCGACACGCCACTTACAACCGTCAGGGCATTATGCGGAATATCTACATCGATGCTCTTGAGATTGTGCGTCCGCGCGCCGCGAATCGTGATCTTGTCATTCGCCCCCCCGATACCCATACTTCTCACTCACTCCTCTGTGGTCGCAACATCTCCAACAGCAACAGGCAAGCACCGACGACAATCGCCGAGTCCGCTACATTGAAGTCCGGCCAGTGATAGTGAACGATATGCACTTCCAGAAAATCGACAACATGCGCGTAGCGAATCCGGTCATACAGATTCCCAATCGCTCCGCCCAGGATGAAGGCCAGTGCAATCGCAGTCACCGACAAGCCGCGCCCCATCCTCCAAAGCAAAACCAGTACCACCACCACGGCCGCGATCGAAAATGCGATCAGCAGGTTCCGCACTAACAAGGGCGAAGCGCTGCTCTCAAACATGCTGAACGCTGCGCCTGTATTCAGCACATGTGTCATCCGAAAGACCCTGGGAATAATGACGATTCCATGCCCCGGCAGGATATGCCGAATGATCCAAAGCTTGGTCACTCTATCCAGAGCAATGATGAAGGCAGCAATCACAACCATCAACCAGCGCATGTCGCGCCCAGCAGAACGGACCGGCATTACGCAGCCTCCCCAACCATCGGCGCAAAGCCAATCGCATCCAACGCCTCAGCACAGCGCCCACACACCACGGGCCAGCGATCATCTGTCCCCACATCGGGAACGACCCGCCAGCAACGTTCGCACTTCGCACCATCCGCAACCTGCGCTTCGATGAGCACAGCCGACTGCTGTTGCGTAGCGCCGATCATCTGTACCGTCGCCTCTGACACGTTGAAGAACTCCGCGAGAGCGCCCTCGTATTGCTTCAATACCAGTGCTTCAGCAGAGCCCTCCGTCGCAATCACGCGCACGCTTGCATCCAGCGACTTGCCAATTGATTTCGCCAGCCGCAGGGCCTCAAGCTCAATCATTACGAGCTGGCGAATCTTCATCAACTGCTGCCAATCCGACTCCAGCCCTGCGATACTTCCCGGCACGATCTCCGCAACGTGCGGAAACAGCGCCAGGTGCACGCTCGACAGACGTCCTTCAACCTTTGGCAAATAGTGCCATACCTCATCTGCTGTAAACGACAGGATGGGCGCGATCAGCCGCGTCATCGCCTCGACAATCCGCCACATGGCAGTCTGCGCACTGCGCCGCGCCGCACTCTTCGGAGCAAACGTGTACAACCTGTCCTTCACCACATCCAGATACAGCGCACTTAGATCGGCATTAGTAAACTCATTCAACGCCTGGTACGCACGGTGGAATTCAAATTCGTCGTATGCCTTGCGAATCGCAACATCAAGCTCCGCAGTCTGCGCCAGGATGTACTGATCCAGCGGCTGCATCTCGGCAAAGTCAACGGCATCGCTCTTCGGATCGAAGTCCGCCAGATTGCTCAGCAGGAAGCGAAGCGTATTGCGCAGCTTGCGATAGTTATCACTAACCCGCTGCATCAGGTTTTCGCTCGCGGCCACATCTTCGCGGAAGTCCACGCTCGCAACCCACAGCCGAATAATCTCTCCGCCCAGCCGATTCGCCACGTCCACCGGATCAACGCCATTGCCGAGTGACTTCGAGAACGCCCGTCCTTGTTCATCCAGTGTCCATCCGCTGGTCGCCACCATCTTGTAGGGCGCCGCATCGCGAATCCCAACCGAGCTCAGCAGGGAAGAGTGAAACCATCCCCTATGCTGGTCGCCGCCCTCGGTATAAAGATCCGCCGGCCAATGCAACTCCGGCTCTACGTCGAGTACCGCATTCCAGCTTGCGCCGCTCTCAAACCACACGTCGAGGATGTCCATCTCCTTGCGAAACTGCATCACCGCACCGCACGCCTTACATGAAGTGCCGGCAGGCAACAGGGCATCGGCACCATACTTGTACCAGGCATCCGCGCCTTCCTTCATAAACAGATCAACGACGCTCTTATTGATCACCTCATCATTCAGCGGCTCATGACATGCCTTGCAAAGAAACACCGCAATCGGAACTCCCCAGATCCGTTGCCTGGAGATGCACCAGTCTGGCCTCGTCGCGATCATGTTCGAGATGCGTTCCTCCCCCCACGCCGGGTCCCACGTCACACGAGAGATCTCGTCCAGCGCCCTCGCCCGAAATGTCCCATTGCCCT
>DATCDL010000486.1:0-13525 GCA_036510715.1 Acidobacteriaceae bacterium | reverse complement strand
TTGCGAAGCTCGGTATCGATGCGCGCGAAGGTTTCCTTATTCTCCTTAAGGTAGCCCCGCACGTTTTCACGTCCTTGCCCGATGCGTTCGCCCTGATAGCTGTACCACGCACCCGACTTGTCGACGATGTTGTTCACGACGGCGAGATCCAGGGTGTCGCCCTCGCGCGAGATGCCCTCACCGTACAGGATGTCGAACTCGGCATCGCGGAACGGCGCCGCCACCTTGTTCTTCACGATCTTCACTTTGGTTCGCGAGCCGACGACGACGTCGCCCTCTTTGACAGCACCAATGCGGCGAATGTCGATGCGCATGGACGAGTAGAACTTCAGGGCTTTGCCGCCCGTCGTTGTCTCTGGGTTGCCAAACATGACGCCAATCTTCTCGCGAATCTGGTTGATGAAGATCAGGCACGTACGCGACTTCGAGACTGTACCTGTGAGCTTGCGCAGCGCCTGCGACATCAGCCGCGCCTGCAGTCCCATGTGGGAGTCGCCCATCTCGCCATCGAGTTCAGCTTTGGGAACGAGGGCGGCGACGGAGTCGACGACGAGGACGTCGATCGCGCCCGACCGCACCAGCGCTTCGACAATCTCGAGCGCCTGCTCGCCATAGTCCGGCTGTGAGATCAGCAGGTTGTCGATGTCGACGCCAAGCTTCTTCGCATAGGCCGGATCGAGTGCATGTTCCGCGTCGACAAACGCCGCCAGGCCGCCGGCCTTTTGCGCTTCGGCAATAATCTGGAGCGTAATGGTGGTCTTACCGGAGCTCTCCGGTCCGAAGATCTCGATCACACGACCACGCGGTACGCCACCCACTCCGAGTGCCGCATCGAACGAAATCGAACCTGTCGAAATCACCGCGATGGGGCCGATGGCCTCCTTTGCGCCAAGCCGCATGACCGACCCTTTGCCGAATTGCTTTTCAAGCTGCGCGAGTGCGGTTTCAATGGCTTTACTGCGGTCGTCGGCCACGATATGGGGTCTCCTCAGGGAATAAATATCGGTTTAAGTACGACCCGATCTTAGCATCCTCTAATCTATAAAAGCAAAAAAAAGGCGAAAGTCGGTCGGACCCTGCTTTCGATTATCGGAGGACATTTTATGTACGAGGTGGGATAGGCTTTCGTAATGCGCCGCTTCCGATATCTTGACGCTCTAACTACAGCGTTTGTGGTCATTCTCCTCGTCTCCAACCTCGTGGCGCAGAAGGTCATCCGCATTTCGCTCTTCAGCGTGGGTGGCCACTCCCTGGCCTTCTCTACTTCCGGCGCTATGCTGCTCTTCCCTGTCACCTACATCTTTGGGGATATCTTTACTGAGATTTACGGCTACGCTGCATCCCGGCACGCGATCTGGCTGGGGTTCTTTGGGACGGCGCTGCTGTATGCCGTGTCGGCCATCGTGATCGCGCTGCCTTCGGATCCGGAGTTTCACAACCAGCAGGCGTTTGTGACGGTGTTCGGGATTTTGCCGCGGATTCTCGTTGCCAGCCTCGCTGCGTTCTGGGCGGGGGAGTTTGCGAACTCTTACACGATGGCCAAACTAAAACTGATGACCAAGGGTCGCTGTCTCTGGACACGGACGGTTGGATCGACAGTGGTGGGTCAGGCGGTTGACACGACGCTGGTCATCTTCATCACGTTTGCCGGGACGTTCTCGATACACAAGATGGTTCAGATCATCGTGACGGGGTATCTGTTCAAGGTCATCTATGAAGTGCTGGCAACGCCGCTGACATACCTTGTCATCAACTGGCTGAAGCGGGTTGAGCACGTGAATACGTTCGATACGCATACGAATTTCAACCCGTTCCGCTTTGCGGAGCGTCGCCCTGAAAACCTCTGAGAGCCATCAGTACTAGCCATGTTGTAGTTTCTAGACTACACTCAGTTTGTGTTCGACATCCGCCAGACTGAGACGTTCGCGAAGTGGAGATCGAGGCTGAAGGATGAACGTGCGCGGGCAGCTATCGCCCTGCGTCTTGCCCGTCTGGGGTTTGGCCACACAGGAGATGCCACGCCCGTCGGTCAGGGCATCAGCGAGTTACGCATCCACTATGGCCCTGGGTACCGCGTCTACTTTCAACAGCGGGGCAAAACGATCATCGTCCTGCTCTGCGGAGGAGATAAGAGTACCCAAACGAAGGACATCCAGAAGGCAAAGTTGCTGGCGAAAGAATGGAGCGAATAACATGGCAAAAAAACTCACACCATACGATCCTGCCGAAGATCTGGTCTCTGACGAAGGCATTGCGTTTTTTATGGCGGAAGCATTCAAGACCCAGGATGCCGCCTTCATCGCCCATGCATTGGGCATAGTCGCCCGCGCCAAGGGCATGGCCCAGATCGCCGCCAAGACAGGACTGTCCCGCGAACAACTCTATCGCTCTTTCAGCAAGAACGGCAATCCCACGCTCAAGACGACGTTTGCGGTGATGAAGGCGCTCGGGATTGAGTGGACGACGAAGACTTCACTGGCTTCGTGAACCAGCATCCTTACGATCTGCCAAAATCTTCTTGGCTATACCTATATGTCCAGCCCACGCTTGGCTTGGTATATCCAGCGACAACGAAGCTGTAGCAAATTGAAGGTGCCGTTCAACTTCGTCATCACTCATCTTTTCGAGTTTTTCCTTCCATTCATCCAACGGGGGAGGAACCGAGTATCCAACTAAATATTGTTTCGTCAGGTCGATATAACCCCTCGTTCCGCATAACCTCCTGTCAATAACATCGTCATCTCTTCAGCAGATCCATCGGCAGATTCACATCCTCGATCCGGAACATCCCTGCAAGTGCAGGATGCCTCACCGCGATAGCCTGGTACATCTCCCAGGCGACGCGGCGGTAGCTGAAGTGGCCGGCGATGGTCGAGCGTAGTTCTGCGATGTAGAGGGCTTCGGCGAAGTCCATCTTGAACATGGCGCGGCAGCGTGTGCCCAGGGGCAGCAGGTATTGCGCGCTCTGCGCAGCCTCCGGTTCGCCACTATCGCGCAGCGTGCGGTAGGCGGTGAATGCGGATTCAATGGCGGCCTTGTAGGCGGTATCGAGGCCGGCTTCGGCTAGCGTTGGCTGGCCTGGGCAGACGGGTTCGTCGAAGCCGTGGACGTCGGAGAATTCCTGGATGAGTTGCACGCAGCGACGGTGGCGGTGCATGTCGCGGAAACCACCGATGTCCATGAGGATGTCGAAGCGGAAGCCGTGGCCTGAGTGGAAGGAGCGGAGGAGTTCGTCGTGCTTGCCGCGATGCGAGGTGCCGATTTTGAGGATCTCGTTGCGCCGCGTCTCGCTCAAGGCGCCAACGGCTCCTCGCAGTTGGCGATACGAGTAGTGGCAGTTGGGATAGAGCAGCGAGGTCACCAGTTCAACCTCTAGATGCTCCTCGTCATACAGCAGATCGACGATGGGAGCAGGATAGATCTGCACGCCGTTCATGAGTTCCTGGGCGGCCTGCGTCAGTTCCCTGCGGCTGGCGATCTGGTAGTCGCTGGCCTCCGCGTATTTCACAAGCGTTGGAGCGGTGCGCACCGGAGGCATAAGGTCATTGAGAATCTGGGCGGTCGCCTCTGCATTGACAAGGCCTTCGCCGGCCAACTCCTCGAGCTTGTCGCGCTGCACATTCCAGGCTGGTTCGCTGGCGGCGGTGCGGAGTCTGGTACCGAGGTCGCGAATCTCCTTGAACGGGCTGGAGAGTAGACGAGAGACCTGGTTCTCCAGCGTACGCGCGTTTACGATCTGGCCGAGCGAGGTGTTGGTGGCCAGCGGCAGCAGATAGCGTGCGGCGTCGAATGCCCGGGCCTTCAGGGTACGCGCATAGGAGTCTTCCTTCATCTCTTCCGGCCGCGGAATCCTCGACTTGAGAGCGTCGAACATACCGGCGCTCAGGGCTTCGTACGAGCGAAACAGGCTCTCGATGGCATGGGTGTAGGCGGTGCGCACACCGGCATCCAGAGGCGGAGTGTACCAGCCGGAGCGCTGGAAGTTCTGATAGCGGGTGGAGCGCTCCTGCCCATCCCAACGGGTCTCGTCGACCAGCGCAATCGCGGCGAGGAGGCTGAGGCGCTCGACGGCAAAGGGAATGTGGGCGAGGTCGGCGATGGATCGATGGCCGTACTGAAAGTAGAAGGTGTTGAGGAACTGCTCGGCTCGCTGGGAACTGATCTCGGTGAGAGACTCGCGCATGGTCAGGGACGAACGAGAGTACTTCGCCATCGCGTACGCGAGGACCTCGGGTTCGGCGCCGTGAATAGCGTAGACTTCGGTGGAGTTCTGCGAGGGCTTCTGTTCGGGTGTGTGCTTGTGGCTATCAGACATGACGTGCACAAGGATAACGCGGTTGCGATGTTTTAATGGTGGAAACAATATGTGGAGGTTGAGTTGAGCGAGCAAGAGACGAAGGATGGCGGGGCGACGGCAGCGGCGGGCCCGGCAGGACGCATTGCGCTGGTGACCGGTGCCAGCCAGGGCATTGGGCGCGCGTGCGCCATAGAACTCGCTAAAGCGGGGGCAACGGTTGCCCTGGCTGCGAGGTCGGTGGAGAAACTTCAGGCGGTCGCTGCGGAGATTACGGCCGCGGGGGGGAACGCCAAGGCCTATGCGCTGGATGTCAGCAGCGAGGAATCCATCAAGGCTTGCGCCAAGGCGGTGCTTGCCGACCTGGGTAAGGTCGAGATCCTGGTCAATAACGCCGGGATCACGAAGGATGGTCTGGCCCTGCGGATGAAACTCTCAGACTTTGAGGATGTGATCCGGACGAACCTTACGGGCGCCTTCCTGCTCACGCAGGAGGTGATTTCGTCGATGATGAAGGGCCGGTGGGGCCGGGTGATCAACATTACTTCCGTGGTGGGCGAGACCGGCGCCGCAGGGCAGGCAAACTATGCTGCGTCCAAGGCTGGAATGATCGGGTTGACCAAATCTCTCGCCCGGGAATTCGCCAGCCGCGGCATTACAGTGAATGCCATTGCTCCCGGATTCATCCAGACCCCCATGACTGACGATCTGACGGAAGCTCAAAAGGCAGCGATTCTCACCCAGATTCCCCTGGCGCGCTATGGCAATGACGCCGATATTGCTGCCGCCGTGACCTTCCTTGCCAGCGACGGCGCGGGGTATATCACTGGGCATACAATGGATGTAAACGGGGGGATGTACATGGGCTAACCCGCTTTATGGGCACATTTAGGGCTCCCATGCTCAAGTACCGTCCCATACACGAATCTGGAATGGTACGAGAACGACGAGGATTTTCAACTTAGCTCTTGCCACACTCGCTCTGGATAGTTACTTTACGGCTAATGGCAAATATGCATACAGTATCGCTGGAAGAGCAGTTCGTCGGATCTGCGCCGAGTCCAATCAACATCGGAGCTACGATCCGCGACTTCCGCCTGCAGCGCGGCATGTCGCAAGGAGACATCGAGAAGCGCACGGGTCTGCTGCGGTGCTACCTTTCGCGCGTTGAGAACGGCCACACCGTTCCATCGCTTGAAACGCTGCAGAAGATTGCTGGCTCGCTCGATATGCCACTCAGCCAGTTCTTCTCGGACGACCCGGTCAAGGAGAGCTATGGCGTTACGCTGAGCGAAGACGAGATTCGCTTCCTGACGCAGGTGCAGCGCTACTCGTCCAGCCTTACCGAGAGCGATCGCAAGCTGCTGCTCGCCATGGTGCGGAAGTTCGCCGCGACCGCGACAACGTCGATCAGCTAAGAAAAGGCAGTAGAGACACGGAGCCAGCCGGATCACGGCTGGCTCTTTTCGTTGCCCGCTCTTTTCTTTGCCCTAAGCAAACTTCGACAGTGCATACCCAAACAGGCAGAGCAGCAGCGTGGCGAAGACAAAGGTGAGGCGCTGCCTCTCCCTGTAGCTGGATCGGCCGGACGTCATGCGTGGAAACAGCGGCAATCCAAGGGCGAGGCCGGTTAAGAAACCGCCGATGTGCGCTGAGTTGTCGATTCGTGGCAACATGCCGAGGTCAAGGTGGACCATTCTGAGTTGATCGGCCGAGGCCATCCCGAGCATACCCGGGGTCATTCCGATCACCAGGTTCGCCACCGCGAAGAAGATCACCTGGCGTCGCAGGCTGCGGAGTTCGCTCCAGGGCAGAGAGAGCTTGCGGTTCGAGAGCAGCACGATCAGGATGCCAGCGATACCAAAGACCGCGCCTGAAGCTCCTGCCACCAGGACCACCTGCCCCGTGAAGAGGCTCCAAGCATAGGAGAGCAACATTCCTGCCGTGCCGGTCAGCAGATACACAGCGACGAGTCCGCGCTTGCCCAGCAGCGGCTCCCCAAACAAGCCGAGGTTCCACAGACACCACATGTTCAAGGCGATATGCAGGATCGTCACATGGACAAAGGTTCCGGTGATCAGCCGCCACCATTGGCCCTGCTGGATAAGAGGAGACGCGGTCGCACCAAAGCGAACCAGTGTGTCCACATCGAACGACGCCGTAACAATGCTGCTCCAGTCGTGCTGATGGATCAGGCCCATCACCGGACCCGAGCTGAACATCGCGGCAAACACCGCGAAGTTGATCCCCATCAGGAGATAGGTGGCGGGGTACCCCCACAGCGACCCTCGCTTTTCAGACTTCTGAACCTGAACAACGTCGACGGATGCAGGGCCGTTGAGCTGGGCTTCCGCCGTCGCAATGGATGATTCAGTTTGAGAGAGGTTGGTCACGGTCGTGGGCGCAAGTTGAAATCAGGCAGCCTGCTTGCGCAGCCGTTCCCGCAGCTCCGGCGAAATGCGTTCGTGGAAGATGGCGGAGACCATGCTCGGGATGGGCGTCGTAATCGTCACCAGCGTCCACAACAGCATGGAAACCAGCATGCCGACAATTGCCACAGCCTCCAGGCTGATGGACACGCTCGACGGGATGCGCAGCATTGTCATTGCCTGATCGTGCAGATGCAGGTGCTGAACATTGCTGATGTGGCTTATCGCCTCAACGCGGTGCATCACCAGCGCGGCCAGGAGGAACGCTGCAAACGATAATGTCGTAGCCGCAAGCAGCAGGACGTCTACCGTCCGATGCAGCCGCTGCTTCCGCCGGCAATGAGGGCAATTGTAGAGATGCGCCTCGTAATCCACTCTCAGGT
Source organism: Acidobacteriaceae bacterium (assembly GCA_036510715.1). GTDB lineage: Bacteria > Acidobacteriota > Terriglobia > Terriglobales > Acidobacteriaceae > Granulicella. The sequence goes on along the minus strand of DATCDL010000486.1, from coordinate 6,419 downwards.
CAGGGGAGATACTGGAAATGTCGTAGCGCCAGCCCGAAAGAATCGCACCGACAACCGGGTCGTTGCAAGATTCTTGACCAGTTTCTCGGGAGTGGGATGTATTTGTCGCCATGAATCTTTAATGCTCTCTTCATTCTATTTGATTCTAAGTTTCGTAGATAGGCCCGAGGGTACCGTTCAAGATGTCGTGACCCGAACAGTCCTCAATTCAAAGGCAAATCGGATCGAGCGGTGCATCCTGCCTCGCCAGCACCACGCGGTTTCCAATCAGGCTCATGCGATCCCCAATTGCCTGCTCTGCGGCCAGCCGGGCAAGCTCGGGCAAGTTGTTGCTCTCGGATAAATGCCCGAGAACAATCGTGTGAGCACCGCCATCGTAATCGTGCAGCAGAAACTCCGCCGCCGCCGCATTCGACAGATGCCCTACACGCGACAGCACCCTCTGCTTCACCGACCAGGGATAGGGTCCATCCTTCAGCATCTCGAGGTCGTGGTTGGACTCCAGCAGCAACACATCGACATGCTTCAGCGCCATCTTCACATTGGGAGGAACGTAGCCCAGGTCGGTAGCCATCGCCATTCGAATCGACTCCGGCCTCGCATGGAAGACGAAGCCGCAGGGATCAGCCGCATCGTGCGGGATCGTGAAGGGATTGATGTCGATCTCGCCTATCGAAAAGCCGTGTCCGGCGCGGAAGTACTCGACCGCCGGAAGAAATGCAGGGTCGGCCTTCACCTTGGGAGCAGTCGCATCGGTCTCGACGAAGGCGGCACTCTCAGACAAGGAATCGACGAAAACTGCCTCCATACCTTGATCCACCGTACCTTGATTCCCTGAGTCGCCAATCTCTTCTTGTGGAGCGTAGGCCGCCGCTGTCTGCTCGGCGCGCACTTCCTTCTCGCGCTGCATCAGCTCCAGCCATTTCGTATAGCTCATGGTGGTGCGCGGGGTCATCATTCGCACCCACGCACGATGCGTTTGCTCGGTAAAAAACACTGGGATTTTCAGCCGACGAGCGAGCACCGATAGCCCTGCAACGTGGTCCAGATGCTCATGCGTAATCAGAATCGCGTTCAGCGTGCCAGGATCTTCCCCCACCTGCGCCATCCGGCGCAGCAACTCCTTGCACGACATTCCGGCATCGACGAGGATCGTCGTCGAGCCTGCGGCGATCACCGTCGCATTGCCCTTCGACCCAGACGCCAGCACTGTCATTCGCACTGCTTAACGATACGCCCGGAGCCTGTGCATGGCCGTCCACCCGACTTCATTCTGATTCCTCTAGACCGTCGCGCGAAGCGGTGCGAGGAAGTTCACCACCGCCTGCATGACCACCTCGTCGCGCTGGTTGAACACGGTGGTGCGAGACCGCACCACCCCAATACTCGGCCGCGAACTTGATCTGCGGACTCCGAGAATCTCAGCCACGGTACGCAGCGAATCACCGGGACGCACCGGCTGCGTGAAACGCATCTCCTCGACGCCAGCTCCAACCATACCGCCTGCGATGGACGTCGACTCCACGCGTAGCCGCATCACGATGGCCGCCGTCAGCCATCCCGACGCTGTCAGCCCCTTGAAGAACGTCTTTTCGGCTGCGACCTCATCCATGTGGAACGGCTGCGGATCGTACTTCGCCGCAAACTCCTTGATCTCTTCCGCCGTGACGAGATAGCTGCGGACGGAGTTGAACTTCATGCCCGGCTGCAAATCCTCAAAGTACAACTCAGTCGTCAATGCCCTGCTCCCACGTCTCACAATTTCTAGCTCTTGTACTGATAGAACCCACGGCCGGATTTGCGTCCGAGCCACCCTGCATCCACCATCCGAATCAGCAGCGGACACGGTCTGTACTTTGGATCGCCCAGCCCATCTTCGAGCACCCGCATGATGTCCAGGCAAACATCCAACCCAATAAAGTCAGCCAGCGTGAGCGGCCCCATCGGGTGCGCCATACCGAGGCGAAAGATCTCGTCGACGGCCTCTGCGGTAGCGACACCTTCCATCACGGCGAACATCGCCTCATTCAGCAGCGGCATCAGCACGCGGTTGGACACGAACCCTGCTGCATCGTTCACCTCGACCGGCGACTTCCCTGCATCGAGAGCCAGCCCGCGAACCGTTGCGTACGTCTCGTCGGACGTCTGAAGCCCGCGAATCACCTCGACCAACGCCATGACCGGAACTGGGTTGAAGAAGTGCATGCCGATGACGCGGTCTGGCCGGCCAGTGCCTGCGGCGAGCTTGGTAATCGAGATCGACGAGGTGTTGCTGGCAAGAATTGCATCCGGCCCGAGCAGCTCATCGAGATCGCGAAAGATCTGCTGCTTGACCTGCAGGCGCTCCGTCGCCGCCTCGATCACCAGCGTGCAGGCGCCCAGCTCCTGGAGCCGCAGCACGGGCCGAATCCGCGCGAAGATTGCGGGAGCCTCCGCCGGATCGATCTTGCCCTTGGCCGCCTCGCGATCGAGGTTCGTGCGGATTGCCGCAAGTCCCCGCTCCAGCGCATGCTCGCTCACCTCATAGAGCGCCACGTCAAACCCGGCACGCGCAAACACATGCGCAATCCCATTGCCCATCGTCCCCGCACCCACTACACCCAGCCGATGTTCCGATGCACCCATACCGCGCGTCTCCTAAAACTGCAAAGTCCAGCAACCTCACTATACGTCGGGCTGGGCGCCGCTGGAATGCCCCCGCGCCGTGGGGAGTCGCGGCCGTTCGCTGTACCGAAAGATTAAATTTCTAAAGCATGCTTCGTTCGGGCTGCGAGAGAATGATCGAGTACGAACGTTTCCCTCGAGGCACAACCCATGGTCCGACTTATTGTGGTGACGACTCTGGCACTCTCCGTTTCAGGACTCTTCGCGCAGGCTCCCGCGCCTCGCCCCCATTTCGATGCGTTCGAGGTGGCGACCATCAAGCCCGCAGCGCCTAATGAAAAGGCTTCCCGGTACATCACCATGCAGGGCACCGACCGCTTTGTGGAGAAGTACTACACGCTGAAGCTCCTGATTGCGGCGGCCTACGACGTAAGCCCGCGCGTGATATCGGGCGGCCCCGCGTGGGTCGATTCGGACCACTATGACATCCTCGCGGTGACGCCCGGAGAGGTTCGCCCCACCCGCGAGGAGCAGATGGCTATGCTGCGAAGCCTCATCGCCGACAGGTTCAAACTCAAATTGCATCGCGAACCGAAAGAGTTCTCGATCTACCAGCTGGAAGTCGCGAAGGCCGGCCCCAGGCTCAAGTTAAGTACCGCGTCGGCAGACGATCCCGCGCGGTTGATCAGCGTTGTCTACCCGAAGTTCATCCGCCTGCCGGCGCGCAATGCGACGATGCATGACCTGGCATCCGTGATGCAGCGGGCCATCTTCGATCGCCCGGTCGTGGACAAAACGGGTCTCTCCGGACGCTACGATTTCGATCTGCAGTGGGCTTCTGACGAGACTCAATTCGGCGGTGAGCTGCCAGCAGCCCCCGCCGACACGCCCAGCCCTCCGCTCTTCATCGCGATGAAGGAGCAGCTTGGCCTGCAATTGGAAGCCACCCGGGGCCTGGCCGACGCCGTGATCATCGACACCGTGGAACGCCCTTCGGAAAACTGACGGCGTCTTATCGACCGCGATCGATAATAGACTCAGCTCGGAGCTACTCATTGAATCGCGCCTCAAATCGTATCCTCGAAGGTGATAACCTCGCTGCCCTCCGTTCGCTGCCTGACGCCAGCGTCGAGCTCATTTATATCGATCCCCCCTTCAACACCGGAGTCACGCAAAAGCGCAGCCGCATCCGCACCGTCCGCGATGCCGAGGGCGACCGAACCGGTTTCGGCGGCAATCGTTATCGCACCGAAAAGCTCGACGCGACACCGATCTACGCCGACGTCTTCGATGACTACATCGGCTTCCTGCGGCCGCGCATGATCGAGGCCCGCCGCATCCTGACCCCCAACGGCTCGCTCTTCGTCCACATCGACCCTCGCGAGGTCCACTACGTCAAGGTGATGCTCGACGAGGTCTTCGCTCTCGACGGCGGCGCGGGGCGTGCCTGCTTCCAGAACGAGATCATCTGGGCCTACGACTACGGCGCGCGCTCCACCAAACGCTGGCCCGCGAAGCACGACAACATCCTCTGGTATAGCAAAGATCCCACCGACTACACCTTCAACCTCAACGCCACGGACCGCATTCCCTACATGGCACCGGGGCTGGTCGGCGCGGAGAAGGCAGCACTCGGCAAGACCCCCACCGACGTCTGGTGGCACACCATCGTGTCGCCTACGGGCAAGGAGAAGACGGGCTATCCGACGCAAAAGCCTCTGGGCATTTTGGAACGCATCGTCCGCGTCCACTCCAACCCCGGCGACACGGTGCTGGACTTTTTTGCCGGTTCCGGCACGACTGGCGTCGCCGCACTGCGCAACGACCGCCGCTATATTCTTATCGACCAAAACCCCGAGGCGATCGCCCTGATGACACGGCGTCTGGCTGATTCTGTGTAGCCGCCAAAATCCCTGAGCCCCGCGCGGGACTTTTTCCCACTGCCCATTTATGGTGCAACTTTTAAGCGCTCGCAGACTGGCACAAGTCCAACCCTAACCCTCGTCCGATCAGAACTTTAGGCTGAAAAGTACCCGGGGGGAGGGTCCCCACCCCTTTCCCTGCCGTCGTCTCCAAAGCGCTCGCCGCCCGCGCAAAAGCCCACAGACAGCGACGCCCCGCTCACACGGGGCGTCACTAGGCATTATCGAAATCCGACGGTCAGTGCTTGCCTTGTGCGCTCGCGATCTTCTCTTCGGCAACACGCGTTACAGCGTTGGCTTCGTCATACTTCACCTGATCGTCGCCAGCCTGATTCCAGAGTTCCTCGCCATGTTTCAGCTCAGCCTGTGCCTCAGCCGGATCGATCTCGTTGGGATGCAGAGCCGTCTCCGCGAGGATCGTCACGCGGTCCGGCAGCACCTCGACGAAGCCCCAGGCGACGAAGAAGATCTGCTCCCCTGCGGAACCGCCGTGCAGACGAACCTCGCCTGCTCCGAGTTCGGCAAGGAGCGGCGCCGCGCCGTAGAGCGTCTCCATGTAGCCAGACATCGACGGCAGTTCAACCGCCTCTGCCGTCGCGTCAAGCAGCACCCGGTTCGGCGTTACCAGCCGTACCGTGAGCAGCTCCGAATTGTTACCAGCCTCAGCCATACGCTTATGCCGTCGCCTTCATCTTTTCGGCTGCCGCAAGAACATCCTCGATGCCGCCCTTGAGATAGAACGCCTGCTCGGGAATGTCATCGTGCTTGCCTTCGATGATCTCCTTGAAGCTGCGCACCGTGTCTTCAACCTTGACGTACGCTCCGGGAATTCCGGTAAAGATTTCCGCCACGTGGAAAGGCTGCGACAGAAAGCGCTGCACCTTGCGAGCACGGGAAACGGTGAGCTTGTCTTCTTCCGAAAGCTCATCAATACCAAGAATCGCGATGATGTCCTGCAGATCCTTGTAGCGCTGCAGAATCTTCTTCACTCCTTGCGCTACGTCGTAGTGTTCCTGACCGACAAAGCGTGCAGAGAGAACGCGCGAGGTCGAGGTCAGAGGATCGACAGCTGGGTAGATACCAAGCTCCGACAAGGGTCGGGAGAGCAGCATGGTCGCATCCAGATGGGCGAACGTGGTCGCTGGCGCAGGATCGGTAATATCGTCGGCCGGCACGTAGACTGCCTGCACGGAGGTAACCGAGCCCTTCTTCGTCGAGGTGATGCGTTCCTGGAGTTCGCCCATTTCGGTGGCGAGATTCGGCTGGTAGCCCACGGCGGACGGCATACGGCCAAGCAGCGTGGAAACCTCAGAACCAGCCTGCGTGAAGCGGAAGATGTTGTCGATGAACAGCAGCGTGTCCGCACCCTCGACGTCACGGAAGTACTCCGCAACCGTCAGCCCGGTGAGAGCGACGCGGAGACGTGCCCCCGGCGGCTCGGTCATCTGGCCATAGATCAGGGCAGCTTTACTCTTATTGAAGTCATGGACGTCAATGACGCCCGACTCCTGGAACTCGTGCCAGAGGTCATTTCCCTCGCGGGTGCGCTCGCCAACGCCCGCGAACACGCTGAATCCGCCGTGATTCGTCGCTACGTTGTTGATCAGTTCCTGAATGACGACGGTCTTGCCTACACCAGCGCCACCGAACAGACCAATCTTGCCGCCCTTCAAGAAGGGCAGGATGAGGTCGACGACCTTGATGCCGGTCTCGAACATCTCCTCGGACGTAGACTGCTCGTCGAACGCCGGGGCCTGCCGATGGATCGGCATATGCACCTTGGCGTTGACCGGGCCGAGTTCGTCGACCGGTTCACCGAGCACGTTCAGCACGCGACCGAGGGTCTCACGGCCAACGGGAACGGTAATCATGCCGCCGGTGTCGATGGCCTTC
>DATCDL010000485.1:0-3752 GCA_036510715.1 Acidobacteriaceae bacterium | reverse complement strand
TAACCATCCCGACAGAAAAAAGACTATTCCCTATGCTGTTTGCAAATATAGTGCCCAGCTTTCGGGTTGTCTTCTCATCCGGCGCAGAGAATCGATAATTCACAATCTTGCCCGCAAAAGTGCAGCTGAAATCGACACGATTCCCAACGATCCGCACCACTTCCTTAATCGTGACTTGCTCTGAAGAGATCGCAAAAGTATCTCCTGGAGCCCACGTTCCGCCGCCGTCTGGCGGCCAACCTGCTAAATCCATCACTCTTTGCATTGCCATCTCCCGACGGCCCTATTTTACGCTTCTGCCCACGCCCCCTTGGGATATGGCAACGATGCCTGGCAAGTCGGGCCGCGCTGGGAATCCGCCGTGAATCGGTTATTTTTTCTCTATCCTCCCCACGGTTAGATTTGTTGCGGTTCATTCGGCTTCTCTCATCTCCATGCAATGAATCCACTATTTTCCCCGGCGTTTCGCTGACGCGAATCCCTTTGGTTACTATCGGTTAAAGCATGATCTTCCATACTCATACACATATGCTGTAAGATATATCACGGCAAGAAAACCATATGTCCACTGCAAAGAAGCCTACACCCCGACCGAGGCGCAGAGTCGTCGCTCCCGCAGAGAGGCGGACTCAGGTCCGGCTCACGGTGGATTCCAAATTCACCAAAACTCATTTCAACCAGCTTTTCGCCGTGCTGAAAATCCGCAACAGAAACGCCCTGGCCGAGCACATCATCATGAATTTCAAAACCAAGACCGCTCAAGCGCAGATTCTGGCCTTCTATAACGGCCCGTGGCTGGACATTCCGTTTCAGAGCATTGACACCTCGTTCGTCTTCCCTTTGACCTACGAGATTGCCGATGAGTTGGAAAGGGTCGGCGGCGAGATTCTCGGCGGCGTGAATAAATCCAAGACATTTCGGGTGATGGTGGCTTACTTTGCGGCCGTCCATAAGCTCAAGACTCCAGTTCAATCCACATTCGCATAGTTTCGCCTGGACATCTGGATGATGACGGCCGTATAGACGCGGTGATCGCGGGAGGTTCGCTGCCGATAGGCGATGGCATATTGCTCATGCTCTTCGTAGCGCTGATGGAGAGCTTCTTCGATCATGAGCTACCTGCCGCCTCTCTCCTGCTGGCGTTGGCGCGGATTCATTAGGCGCAGTTGCAGGCGCAGGGCGTGTTGCATCTCCGCGTCCGTGAATTGGACGGAAATGCCATGTTGCGCCGCAGTCTTTATGACCATGCGCTTCCACTCAACGGTGCCTGTACATGCAATGCGCGGTCCGTATTTTTGCATGGCCATTTCCAATCCAAAGAGGACTGCTGCCTTATCCTGGTTGAGCACGGTGACAATGCGCCCGCGGTCGATAACGGAAACCTGCCCGTTTAACGTGTAGGACACATCGCCAGTTCTGCGATCAATTGTCCAGATGCGCGCCGTGGAGATCTGTTTAGCAAGGGCCTGCTGCTCCCGTTGGGCCACAAGGCGTTGTTCTGCGAGATCGGCCCAGTCGGTGCCGGCGTCATGATCGGGAGATGGGCCGAAGTGCAGCCCGCTTGCTTCGAGCCTTGCATCGAGCCGCCGCTGATTGCGCTGGTCGGCATAACGCCATCCCCGAAGCTGTGCGGCTGCCCGCGCATCTCCCTCGTCAGCCCTATCCGCTACCCAAGCGCGGAGGTTCTTCGGAAAAGCCTCCTGCCGCAGCCGTTGAATGGACAGCTTCAGGGCGCGTACTTCGAGAACGGATTGGGCCGTAGCCTGGGAGAGCAGAACCTTCTTGTCCGGCCATGACAAAGCGGAGGCACGAATCTCCTTCTTTTGTTGCCGCAAAACTTCGCGGAGGTATTGCGTGCCCTCTCTTCCGTCTGTTGTGAAGGCCTTGCACACCTGGCGTTGCCGGTTGCGATACTGGTTATATTCATTTATCAATGCGGACCGGTCTGCTCGTCGCTGCGCTTTGCGCTCCTCCCTTTGTACGGCATTACGTTCTTTATGTTGTGCCGGATGTGGTGCGGCTTGTGGAATGGATGTCGAGGCCGGTGTCCACGGTCCAAGAGCGGCTTCCGTGGCCTGGCGATTGACCTTTCCTGCGAAGTTGTGCCGGAATACGTCGGACGCTTTCACGCGGATGCCGTGGTCAGTGGCAAGAACAGTGTATCCGCCCGATTCCGCCTTCTCAAGCCGGAGACGAGCCTTCGACAGAAGCATGTGGAGATCATCCCAGTTCACATTGTTCCGGGTCAGGAGTTGCCGTACACGCGGAGCCACTTCGCTGCGGACGTAGGTTTGTAGAGATTCCTCATCGTGATAATGTTCAAACTTTGCCGCAGCGCCTGTCGGCTGTTGTCGAGAAGTACGAAGCGCGTTACGCTCCGAATATGAAGTGCGTATCGCCTTTTGTGATTCCTCATCCCAACGTGTTGGACCCGGCGTATGTGTCCATCCATGCTTTGCTTCGAGGGAGCGCATTGCCGCATCGAGCGTCAACCAGTTGCGGTAGGGTGTGTGCGCTTTGAATGTCTCTGGGTGAACCTTGTTCACAATGATGTGGATGTGGAAGTGCTTCCTGTCATCGTGCGCGACAATCATGAACTGATGGTCTCGGTATCCAAGTGCCTTCAACGTGTACGCCGCGCATTCAAGCCACTGCGCTCGGGTCGGACGTTCTTCTGGCGGCCACGCCAGCTCATAATGACAAAGCGCATCCTTGCAGCGCGGGTTCAGGAATGCAATCCCCTCCATTTGAACGGCCACCGTGTCCAAACCTGCAAGGTTCTCCGACAATACCACGTCTCCCCGCAAAAGAAGCTCTCCTGTGTCGGCGTCGCGTTCCGTTGTCAGGTATTTGGGTAGTCGCCTGAAACTTCCGGAGTGTTGCCGGGCGGGTTGAACTTTGGCAATCATTCTTACTCCGCTGTGTTCTTGTTGAAGGTGGCGAGTGCCGTGTGCAGTTCCAATAGCACCGAGTTGAGTTGCCGACGTAGTTCCTCTTCGTTGGGAAGGTTCTTTATCTCCCTCAACAGATGCTTTTGCAGTCCAAACAACTTGCTGAGTTCAGCGGCGACATCCCGGCTTGCGCGAGAACGTATTGGCCGGTTGAGTGCGCATTTGCGAATGTATTCGCTGACCGTTAGGCCGGCGAGGTGCGCCTGTTGGCGAATGATTTCCTTCTCTTGGGATAAGAGCTTTATGAGCAGCCCTCGGCGATGTTCTGTCTTCTTTGGCCTTACCATTTCAGTGCTCCTGGGGGTCTCGGGGCGAAGCCCTGAGCAAGATGCGCAGGCCCAAACCCGAGTAGCGAAGCGGATTGGGTTGGGCCGGTGGATATGCCAAAACGACCGCAGGGAGTTTCGGTATATCCAGCGCCTACCTTGCCTTCACGTTTACCAGAATCTTCATCCTCACCAACATCATAATAATACATATTTGACATCATTGTAGTCAATATGATGAAATGCCGGTGTATGGAGAATGAGGCTCGTCGTAGGGTGCAGGTGCTCTCGTCGCACAATGTCGAGGAGTTTCGTGCGTTCCTCAAGGAAAAAGCGAATGAACCCGTTTCGCAACCCGCTTTGTACAAGATGGGCGGGATTGTACGGGCGGTATTTCCTCAACTGTCTGAGCTGAGGAAACGGGGATACTCGCTCAAGATGCTGGTTCGTATTTTTGAGGAGAATGGCCTGAGAATCACCGCAACGGCATTATCGGGCTACATGAAGAAACTGAAGATGGAAGCTGAAGGTGCGT
>DATCDL010000484.1:0-8518 GCA_036510715.1 Acidobacteriaceae bacterium | reverse complement strand
GGCGTCGTCTTTCAGTTTCTGATCACGAGCGCGGATCTTTTCCTCGCGCGCGTTCTTGGCAATGCCGCTCTTGTCAAAGGTGTCGTTCGCAGCCGAGTCCACATGCGCCTGGTTGAGCACGAGATCATACGTGGCTTCCTTCTCGAGACCAACCTTCTTGCCGCCGGCAAAGATCTCGTGCCGTCCGTGCTCCTCATACCACTTGGTGAGCGAAGATGTCATGTGCATCTTCTCGATGATGTTGCGCCAGCCCACACCCGTGTTGTACGCACAGAAGCTGATCTCACCCTCCTGCGTGGCGTACGGGATAATGCACTGCTCGGTCCGGCGGAAGTCATAGTTGAAGAGATCCTGGAACCACATGCCGGCGATGAAGAGGAAGTTCCAGCGATCCGCGCGACGCATCTTGATGTCATCCATCGTGCGGTCCGCTGAAACCTTGCCGTAGTTGCGTCCGGTTGCGCCGAAGCATTTATCGAACTTCGCAAGCAAATCGACAATCTTGAAGTGGGTAGGTGCATTCTTCGGCTCGTAGTTGCGAAGCAGTGCAAGTCCCGCGCCAATCATCGTTAGCACCTTGCCACGCGCCGCATCGTTGACCCGCGCAATGTCCTTCGCCAGGCGATCGGCATTCAGGAACGCCGTGACCGGCACAGCTTCCTTCGTTTCCTTGTCGATCATCAGCGCCATACCAATGCCGCAGTTTGGGTGGCATCCGCAGGATAGCTGGCCCCAGTCGTGGTTTGGTCCATGCACCAGATCGGCCCAGTCAGAGAAGGTTGACATGAAGCTGATCGGGAACCAGTCGCGAACAGGCTCGCCGAGGCCGGTCTGATTCTTGACGTCGTGCGCGAGATGCGACAGCGTGTATCGCTGCGCCATGCGGCGTTCGTCGGAGACATCTTCGTCCCGGCCAGTGAAGGACACCGGCTGGAAGGAAAGAAAGTTGATCTTCTTGGGGTTGTCGAGAGCAAACTCGATGATGCGCCCGACCTGCTCGTTATTGATGCCATTGATAATGCAGGTGACGGGAACGATGTCCACGCCGGCTTCATGCAGGTTATGGATGGCCTGAAGCTTGACGTCGAACGCATTGCCGACCTTGCGATGCGAGTTGGGTGCATTGCCGATGCCGTCAAACTGGAGGTAGGCGTAGCGAAGACCCGCCTCAGCAGCAGCCTTCGAAAACTCTTTGGACTTGGCAAACTCGATGCCGTTGGTCGCAGCTTGAACCGAGGTGTATCCGACCTTGCGTGCGTAAGCTACCGCGTCCAGAAAGTACGGGCTGAGCGTGGGTTCACCACCGGAGAACTGCACCGACATCTGGCGCTTCGGCTTGATCGTGACAGCGTTATCAAGCATGGTCTTGATCTCGTCCCACGTCAACTCATGCACAAAACCAACCTGGTTCGCGTCCATGAAGCAGGGGTCGCACATCATGTTGCAACGGTTGGTGAGATCGATCGTCAGGACCGATCCGCGACCATGAGTGACCGTCGAGGTGCCGTGGTTGTGCAGCTTATCGTCGTTGTGAGCACGAATATCACGACCCGGGAAAACCTCTTCCAGATGCTTGAAGAAGGCGGTGTCGATCGACATCACGTCTTCAAAGTGGCCGTGGATCGGACAATCCTTCACCATCAGGATCTGGCCATCGCGCTCGATGATCTGCGCCTTAATCTCCCCAACCTTTTCATTCAGCAAAATCTCGTGCGGCAGCTTGCCATCCACGATCTGCTGGCGAATCTGGGGAACGCACTTGGGACAGAGCGAGTCGGTAGTACGCGGCCAGCCGAGAGGCGGCTTCTCTTTCTGGTATGACTTCAGAAGGGGCTTATCCGACCACTTCGGCGTAAAGCTCTTGTTGGGGCTGATCGAATTCAGCCTATTGAACACGCTCCAGCCGGCCCTAGCGCCGAGGACGATGCCTTTTTCCAAGAACTTCGTTGCTTTTCCCATGTCTTTTGTCTCCCTGAAATTTCGTCGCGGCTATAGGCGCTGCGACAGTCTCGTTCTCAACCCCAGATCCGTTCAGCCCGCATGGGTCAATGCCGCGCCCATCCCGCAAGCTTCCAGCCTAGGCCACATGGCCGTCGAAGTCGCCATTCGCGCAGCGAACGGGGATATTTTGCAGCGAATGGGGAAAGTAACCGCCCTATGAGACCGACTTTTCGCAAATTACAGATTCGATTGCCGTGATCTGGTCACTGGCACAACTCCACGATCGTCGCCCCCTGACCACCTTCGTTATGGGGCGGCTCCGTAACAGACGTCACGTACGGATGTTTCCCCAGGAACTCACGCAAGGTACGACGCAAAATTCCCATCCCCACTCCATGCACCACGCGGATGCGCGGCAAGCCAGCCAGGAACGCTCGCTCCACGAAGCGCTCCACTTCGCTCTCGGCCTCGTCCGCAGTCCGGCCGATCACGTTGATCTCCGAACTGATGTAGTCGGAGCCTTCCGAACTCGAGTTCGTCGAGACGGAAATCCCTCCGCGCCGCTTCACTGCGTCCAGCGGCTTCTTAGCCGCCGCTATAATCTCCGCGATATCGCTAACGGGCACGCGCGTCTTCATCGGTCCAACCGCCACTTCCAGTGTCTTCGCGTCAATCATCCGCACCACGCGTCCCTCGCGGTTCAGCGACTTCAGGCGAACCAGATCGCCCGCCTTTGGCTCTCGCTGCCGGTCGGCGGACTTCCGCGCGGCCTCGCTCTGCGGAGGCTCATTGTGCGCGATCACCGTCGTCTGGAACTGCTCCGAAAACTCACGCTTTAGCCGCGCAATACGCAGCGCCGAGTCACGCGCAATCTTCTGCGCCACGGTCTTGTCATCGATCGCCTTGACTGTGTCGCGCAGTTGCGACTCAAAGTCTTCGATCAAACTTTTGAGCTGCCGTTCGAGCTCCCTCGTGCGCGCCTGTTGCTCAACACGGCCCTCCTGCTCCAGCCGCAGACGCTCTCTGGCCTGTTCGCGCTCACTGATCGCGATTTGTTCGCGCTCTGTCGCGGTGGCCGATAGCTGTGCGTGCAATTCATCAAGAAAGCGCCCTATATCGACCTGTTGCGTCGTCATTTGCGCGCGAGCATTGGCGACAATCTCAGGGTCAAGCCCCAGCCGCGCAGCAATGTTCAACCCCGCTGAAGCCCCCGGCACGCCCAGCCGCAGATCATACGTCGGAGCCATCGCCGCCTCATCAAATCCAACCGCAGCATTCAGCACACCGTCGTGTTTCGCCGCATAGACCTTCAACGACGTGAGATGTGTTGTGATAATGCACCAGGCGTTCTGCCGAAGAAAGTGTTCAGCCAAAGCCACGGCAAGCGCCGCACCTTCTTCAGGGTCAGTCGCCGATCCAAGTTCGTCGAGCAACACCAGCGAGTGCTCATCCGCATGCCGCGCAATGCGGTCTGCATTCACCACGTGCGCCGAGAAGGTAGAGAGATTCTGCTCGATCGACTGCGCATCTCCAATGTCAGCGTAGATGGCCGTGAACAGCGGCAGCCGCGCTTTCTCGGCAGGCACCGGGATGCCTGCCTGCGCCAACAGCGCAAGCAGCCCTGCCGTCTTCAGCGCGACCGTCTTGCCACCTGTGTTCGGGCCGCTGACAATCATCTGCTTCTTGCCCGGAGGCAATGCGATCGTCAACGGAACAATCGCCCCCCCCTGCCCACGAAGCCGCATCTCCAATAGGGGATGCCGCGCAGCGAGCAAGCATAGATCGCCCGCATCATCCACCGTAGAAACCTGATTTTCTGCGGCGAAGCTCGGCCGCACGCAGGCAAACTCGGCCGCGAATCGAGCAATCCCCTGGTGCGCGTCTGCCTCCGCAAGAATCGCCGCTCCCACCAGTAAAGCCTCTGCCTCGGCGGCGATCGCACGCGTCATCGCCACAAGGATGCGGTGAATCTCGCGTTGCTCTTCATCAAGCAGCCGCGTCAGCTCGTTGTTATGCTCGATGGTCTCCATGGGCTCGACAAACACCGTCTGACCGCTCGAACTCGACCCGTGCACCACGCCCCCGACCTTGCGCTTGAACTCCACCTTAACTGGAATCACAAAGCGCTCGCCGCGCACCGTAATCAGCGAATCCTGTGTGCTGCCATCTTCCGATAACTTTGCCAGCGCGCGTCGGAGACTCGCCTCAATCGCTCGATGTTGCTGGGCCATCGCTCGCCGGATACGCCTTAGTTCGGGCGAAGCATCATCGCCCAGGCTGCCATCCGGCTCAATCTTCCCGTTCAGCGAGCGCAGCAAACTCCCTAGATCATGCGGCAACAGTGACGCCGACATCACTTCGATCCCCGGCCACTGCGAACGCACCGTATCAGGCGGGGTGAGTACGGTTTGCCGCCATGCCTCAACGCGCTCCGCATGCACAATCACCGCAAGCAGTTCGGCGGCCTCCAGCGCTGCTCCCTCAATCTGAGCCTTGGCGAGCGCGTCAGTCACATCAAAGATCCCACGGAAGTCGAAGCTTCCGCCTGTGATCAAACGCTGCATCTCTGCGTTGCGTTGCTGCTGCTGGTTGATCCATGCAGTATCCGCGCTCGGCCCCAGAGCATGGACCCACTCCCGACCCAAAGGAGACTGCGCAAGACGCGATAGATGTTCGATCAGCTCAGGCCACTGCAGGGCCTTGGCGCTAATCTCGGACAATGGAGCCGGAATTTCAGGAAGGAATGCCACACTTCTAGAATACGGCTGAAGTGTTACCGGCACGAGTCGTCTCATTTCACCACAAAGAACGGAACCGGTAGTACGCTATCTGCGTAGTCCCTATCGTTGCGATCGATGCATTCACAGTTCGCGGAGGTATCTGGATGACCTGTTCAACGTGCGGAAACGCCTTGGCGACAGATGCGCGCTTTTGCCCGAGGTGCGGTACCCAGACTCCCCCTCAGCCGCCACCGGCCTATCCTTCAGCGCCCTACGGTCTACCCTACGACCGCGTGTCGCGCAACCTTCAGACGCTCGGCACACTCTGGCTCATCTACGCAGCAATTCGCGTCTTCGCAGGTCTCATTGGTGTGCTCGTCCTTCACGGACTCTTTGGGAGTCACTTCGGTCACTCCAACTTTAATCTGGGCTGGAGTCCCTTTGGTCGAATTTGGCTGGAAAGCCTTTGGCCGATGGCGCTCTTCTACATCATGGTCAGCGTCGGCGTCACGGTGTTGACGGGATACGCGCTGCTCACGCGCCAACCCTGGGGCCGGATTTTGGCGATCGTCTTCGGCGTCATCGCTCTCATCCACTTTCCGCTCGGCACAGCGCTCGGGATCTACACATTGTGGGTACTAGCACCACGCTTGAGCGGCGATCAGTATGCCGCGATGGCCTATGCGCAACATGGAGCCTAGCCCCGCTGGAACGCATGTGATCGCAGTTACGGACACAGACGTGCAGCGGCCATAGAATAATCGCATGGATTTTCCAGCAACTCGTCTGCGTCGTCTCCGCTCCACCCCCGCCATGCGTTCCCTCGTCCGCGAGACGCATCTTCGTCCCGGCGCGCTCATTTATCCACTTTTTCTTTGCGAGGGAGAAGGCATTCGGCGCGAGATCAGCAGCATGCCCGGCGTCTTCAATCTCTCCATTGACGAGGCCCTCAAGGAGATCAAGGACTGCGCGGAGCTTGGAATCGGTGGCGTATTGCTATTCGGCATTCCTGGAGAGAAAGACGAGCAAGGCAGCGGTGCCTGGTCTGCGGACGGCATCGTGCAGCGCGGTCTGAGAGCGATCAAGGCCACCCGCGAGGCAGAGTCGCTGGTCGTCATCGCCGATGTCTGCCTGTGCGAGTACACGTCGCACGGCCACTGCGGCATCGTCCATCGTGATGGCGATCATTTCGAAGTTGAAAACGACTCCAGCGTCGCGCTGCTGTCAATGACCGCCGCATCGCTCGCCGAAGCTGGAGCCGACGTCGTAGCACCCAGCGACATGATGGATGGCCGGGTCGCCGGGATTCGCCATGCCCTCGACGAGGCGGGCAAACACAACACGCCGATCATGAGTTACGCCTCGAAGTTCGCCTCAGCTTTTTATGGACCCTTCCGCGATGCCGCCGACTCCGCTCCTCAGTTTGGCGATCGCCGCACCTACCAAATGGACGGCGCCAACCTCCGCGAAGCCATGCGTGAGATCGAGCAGGACATCGCCGAGGGTGCCGACATGCTGCTGATGAAGCCAGCCATGCCCTACCTAGACGTCATCAACGAAGCGCGCAACCGATTCGATCTCCCAATGGGCGCATATCAAGTCTCGGGCGAGTACTCCATGCTTCACGCCGCCTTCCAGCGTGGCTGGCTCGACCCCGAGCGAGCCATGCTCGAAAGCCTGCTCAGTATCCGCCGCGCCGGCGCCGACTTCATCGTCACGTACTTTGCCAAAGATGCCGCAAAGCTATTGGGCTAGGCGAGCACAGGTTATTCACCGCTGAACAGCGCCGCCTCAGCCTTTCGCCTCCCCACTAGCCCCGTCACCACTTCGTCCCCGGCATGCACCCACAAGCCAAACTGCGCTGCCGCTCCATCGAAGTCCCCTGTATTCGCCTTCCGCAACAATGTCGACTTCACGAAATTGCCGCGTCCTGCGTTAAAGCAAAAGTCCACCAACGCATCGAACTTGCTTTGCGAAATCCCTACAATGACCCGTAGATTCACACAGCGCACCGCGTCCTCCAGATCAGCAAGCAGCAGCATCTGGGCCTCCGCATCGTTAACGGTCACGCCCTCCACAACCCCAGGGCCGGTATGACCGTACCCCACCGTCCACACGCCCGCGCAATCCCGATAGGCCTTCAATCGCAGGCCTTCAAAGCTCTTTGTGAGCGCCAAACCCTTTTCGCTATACGTAAACTCTTCCATCACAAGCGCACCTCCAAGAGCGCATCGATTTCCCGTTCTCGCAACAAGCCAGCCACTGCATCGCAAGCCGGTACTCGCACATCAAATGACGTTGGGCCGTAACAGCGGCTAAACTAAGCTGTCCAACAAACCGGAACGCGCACGCTGCACGTCCGCGATCGTCCACTGAACGGAGCACTCTTTTGGCAGAAACTATCTATGACCTGGTCATCATCGGCGGCGGTCCAGCCGGCTACACCTGCGGTATCCGCGCAGCGCAGCTTGGCCTGAAAGTCGCCCTCATCGAGAAGACCGACGTCCTCGGCGGCACTTGCCTCCATTGGGGCTGCATCCCCACCAAGGCATTGCTCTTCTCCGCCGAAATCTGGGACCACCTGAAACACGCGGCCAGCTATGGCATCGAAGGCGTCTCCTCCCCCGCCCTCAACTGGGAAAACCTCCTCAAGCGCAAGAACGACATCATTGTGAAGCACACCAAAGGCCTCGACTTCCTGATGAAGAAGAACAAGATCACCGTCGTGCGAGGCCATGGGCGTCTCACCGGTCCCGCCAAAGATGGTGTCTTCACGATCGATGTCTCTGCCGAAGACAAGGGCAAAGGGCAAGGCTCCGAGCTCCAGACCAAGACCCGGGTGCAGGGCAAAAAAGTTGTCATCGCCACCGGCTCCGACGCCCGCATGCTCCCCGGCTACAAAGCCGACGACACCATCCTCACCAACATTGAAATCCTTACGTTACCCGCGCTGCCGAAGTCCCTTATCGTCATCGGTTCGGGCGCTGTCGGCGTGGAATTTGCCTCCGTCTTCAAGAGCTTTGGCGCCGAAGTCACCATCATCGAAGCCCTCCCGCGAATCGTCCCTGTCGAAGACGAAGACGTATCCAAAGAACTTAACCGGGCCTATAAGAAGCGCGGCATCGACGTGAATGTTAGCTGCAAAGTCGAAAAGATTGAGAAGGTCAACGGCGGCGTAAAAGTCAGCTTCACCGACTCCGCCGGCAAGCCTCAGGTCAAAGAAGCCGAGAAGGTTCTCGTCGCAGTCGGTCGAGGTCCGCGAACTGCCGATGCCGTCATCGACAAGACCAATATTCAGCTCGACCGTGGCTTTATCCCCGTCAACCAGTGGATGGAGACCTCCGAACCCGGAGTGTACGCCATCGGCGACATCGTCGCAGGCCTGCCCCAGCTTGCCCACGTCGGCGCGATGTGCGGCGTGGTGGTCGCTAGCAAGCTCGCTGGCAAATATGCCCGCCCCGTCCGTAAGGATCGCGTCCCGGGCTGCACGTATTGCGACCCCCAGATCGGCAGCGTCGGCCTCACCGAAGCACAGGCCAAGGAGAAGGGCTACCAGGTCAAGGTTGGAAAGTTCCCGTTCGTCGGCAATTCGAAGGCCACCATCATCGACTCGCACGATGGCTTCGTAAAGGTCGTCTCCGATGCAAAGTATGGTGAAGTCCTCGGCGTCCACATCATCGGCCCGCAAGCCACCGAGCTGATCGCCGAGTGCGTCGTCGCCATGGAGCTCGAAGCAACCGTCGAAGAGCTGATGTTCACCATCCACGCTCACCCAACCCTCTCGGAAAGCCTGCTCGACGGCTTCTCCAGCGTCGAGGGCATGTCCATCAACGTATAGGCCCCTGCCTCTTGCAAGC
>DATCDL010000483.1:0-8815 GCA_036510715.1 Acidobacteriaceae bacterium | reverse complement strand
GCTTCAACGGGGGCTGCCGGAGACGATGACTTCTCGACATGGTCCGAAGCATTGGGATCGTAAGCCGCCTTGTAGTCGGCCATCAGGTTGCGAACCACCGTAGGAGCGATGGTCGGTGGTGGATCTACAAGCGTTGGCATACCGGTCTGGGCCGTGGTGACGGTATCCGGACGGTGCATGAAGAACAACTCGAGGCGCTTCTGCAGGTTGTACTGAGCGCGGCTGCCTTCCAGATCTTCACTGGCGGCGAGCTCCTCCGGGGTGGGTGTCGGAACGGGCAGGTGCATGCCCGTGAGACGCTCTTTGGCATCCTCTGCGTGGGGTGCAGCTGCGTGCTCCAGCACCACCTTGCGATATTCGTCGGCAGCCTTGCCGTCGTACTCCTGCAGCAGCTTCGATTTCACGCCTTCAGGGAGGCAGGGTACGCCAGGGGTGGGCTTGCCTGTACAAACAGCCTGGGAGCGGATCATCGCCGCCTCTGCCTCATAGTCGTCGCCAACGCCAATCAACGTATCGTCCATGTGGCTGTAGAGGGGATAGGTGTCGATGACGGTCTGGTAGCGGGCTATGCTTGCTGGCCAGTTGGAGTGGGTTGCATAGAAGGCACCGAGCTCGGCTTCACGCTCGGCCATCACTTCCTGTACCTCGCGGAGCTTCTGGCGCGCCTCGTCCACCAGCGCCTTGGGCGCATCCGGATACTGCTTCAGCATGGTGCGGTACTCTTCTTCAGCGTGCGTGCCCTTGGTGTAGTCGCGGTCAGGCACGTCCATCTGCTTGAAGTAAATGTCTCCCACGCGGAGTTGGGCTTCGGCGGCCTCGGGAACATTGGGGAAGAAGGTGATGAAATCCTTGTACTCCTGCTCCGCCTCGGTCAGCGCTGCACTGCCGCCCTCCTTGTACCAGGCATCCGCGACGGCCAGCTTGGCGCGCATCATGTACTGCGAATCAGGATAGGTGTCGAGTAGCGTCTGCAGGTCGAGGCGACCGATGTCGTAGTGACCGCTGTGGATCTGGGCCATCGCTTTGTCGTAGAGCTGCTTATCCGGCAGTTGCTCGTCCTTGCCGATCAGCGGGTTGTACTTGGCTTCCTTCTTCAGTTCCTTCTTGGTGTCCTTGGTCTCCTGGACGCGATCTTCCTTGGCAACCTTTTCCTTTTTCTTCTTCTTGGGATGAATATTGCTCAGAGTTGCCTCAGCCTGCGCGGGTGCTGCTGCAGTGTCGGTGGCAACTGCGGGCTGCGTTGTCTGCGCAGCCGGCTGCGGGGTCGGTGCATCCTGCGCGATCAGCGCCGGTGTTCCGGCGAGCAGTGCGGCGACCGCTAAACCAGCGAGGAAACCGGTTCGATCGCTGGGAAAAAAACTCCGAATCTTCATGCGCATCTACAACTCCATCCGCCCTGCGGCGTGGCCGCGTAGAGCAAGTTTTATTCTATCTGCCCGGGAGGTAAACCGCATCCGGGAGCCGGTATTTGCCGGGTGCGTCAGCTGGCGGCGCGGGCGACGCGAAGGAACTCGCGCGCATTTTCTTCGGTCTTCCCAGGTTCGAAGATCGCGGAGCCGGCGACGAGCATATCCGCTCCTGCTTCGACGACCGACGCCACCGTATCGTGAGCAACTCCGCCATCGACCTCGATACGATAGTTGAGCCCGAGTTCCTCCCGCAGCCGTCGCAGGTGTGCGATGCGGTCGATGGAGCGGGGAAGGAACTTTTGTCCGCCAAACCCGGGGTTAACGCTCATCACGAGCACATGATGCACCATCGAAAGCACTTCGGAGAGCATCTCTACCGGAGTGGCCGGGTTGAGGACGACTCCTGCGAGCATGCCGTGGTCGGCGATCAATTGCAGCGTGCGATTCAGGTGGCGGCAGGCCTCCACCTGGACCGAGACCATGTCTGCACCTGCCTCCGCGAAGGCAGGGATGAAGTCGTCCGGGTTCTCTATCATCAGGTGGCAATCGAGAGGCAGTTTCGTGACCGGGCGGATGGCCTTGACGACAGGCGGCCCAAAGGTGATGTTAGGGACGAAGTGGCCGTCCATGACATCGACGTGGACAATGGTGCCGCCGCCGGCGGTGGCACGTGCAATCTCGTCGGCAAGATGCGCGAAGTCGGCGGCGAGGATCGAAAAGGCTAGTTCAATCATTGGCTTCAGTTTAGCAGCGTGGGGACGGGCTATTCGGTAGGATCGGCCGGCGCAATCGCTTTTTGAGTGCGGACGCGCTTGGGGAGGTCGGGGACTTCGCGCTCTACGCCCTCGCGGCCAGGGTGGATGATTTTGGTCTTGAGGGCCTTCGCCGCTTCCCGGTCCACGGCTGAGACGGGCGCCGGTGGGCCGAGCACCACGCGCGCAGCTCCGTTGAGGATGCGGCGGATCGGCCAGAGGCCGTCGGCATGGGGAAGGAAGACCTCGCCGCTGCGCTGCTTCTCCGGCCGGTAGTACCAGCGGCGGAAGAGGGAGAGATTGTCGCAGAATTCGGCGATGTCGGCAGGGGATTCGGCGCGGGCGGTGAGAGCTTCGATGGCGGCGCGGGCCCGGTCTTCGGGGGTGAGCGTGGGTCCGTCGGACGGCGCGTCGGGTGCGGACGCGTCAAGCGGGCCTGGCTCCAGAGGGATCGCAGCGAGCATCAGGGGTTGCGCGAAGAGGCTGCTGCCGACGGCGGTCTGCTCGCGGACAGCGCGGACGCCGAGCGTAGACAGGCGTTCGGGGCCGACGATCTGGCCGTGCTCGAGCAGAAAGACAGCGGCGTCTTCCGTGCTTGCGTCCTCTTCGCTCGGCGCAGCTTCTTGCAGGATGAGCGCGCGAAGATCCGCGACAGGGCGAACGAGTTCGTCGGCCAGGAGAGACGCAGCGTGCACCTTCTCCCACTGCTTGTGGAGTGCGGCTGCGGCTTCAAAGTCCATCGCCTCGCTGGCGGCCTCGCGTTGCGCGGCGACCTCGTCCAGCAACGACTGCCCGCGGGTCATGAAGAAGGCGAAAACGCGCTCTGCTTCGTGCGAGTACTGCTCGGGCGTGCAGGCATGCGGATTGCCTTCCTTGCAGGGTTGCATGCACTTCTTCATCTCGCCGTAGACGCAGCCGGGGTGCTCGGGATAAGGCTCGAGATCCTCGTAGCAGCGGCGCAGAAGGAAGAGGTCGAGCACGGCATCGCCGTAGCGGTCGGCGGCGGCGCGCGAGGGGAACGGGCCGAAGAATTCGTGGAGCGATTTCTTGCTGAGACGGTTCGTCGAGTAGACCCGCGGATGCCGGTGCGACATCGTGACCCGCAGCATGTAGGGCGGGTGCAGGCGCAGACGGCGGCGAGCTTCGTCGGCGCCGAAGGCGGCACGAGAGGCGCCGTAGAGCAGCAGCGTCGATTCGAAGTCGGAGCCAGTGCGCGTCCACTCGATGAAGCGAACACGCTCGCGCAGATTGAGGCGTTTGGAGAGGATGGGGCGGCCCTGGTCGTCGACGGCTTCGGGCGGCGCAAGCAGGCGGCGAAGGCGGCGGCGCAGATCGGCGGTGCGGGTCAGGTAGGGCTCGCCTGTTTCTCCGCGCAAACTGAAGACGCCGGGTGCAGCGGGGACCGCGCGCAGAAGTTCGTCGGAGTTCTCCGGAAGGAACTCGATGCGATGGTCGAAAGAAAAGGGCGCGGCCACAGGATGGATTTTAGACTGCTGTTCGTGCGAGGTTAGCTGCCGGCGATCGTCATGCCTTCGATGCGGACGGTGGGGACAGCGCCGGCGCCCCGGAATTCGAGGTCGTTGCCGATCGCCACGACGTTGCGGAAGATGTCTTTGAGATTTCCGGCGATGGTGATTTGTTCGACCGGGTAGGCCAGCTCGCCGTTCTCGATCCACAGGCCGCTGGCCCCAACGGAGTAGTCGCCGGTGACGAGGTTCACGCCATGGCCCATCGTCTGAAGGACGTACAGGCCAGAAGGAACGCCGCCGATAATTTGCTCGGGCGTAAGGACGCCGGGCTCGAGAAAGTAGTTGCCGCCGCCAATGCCGGGCGCGCCCGCCAGGCCGCGCGAGGCCTTCCCCGTCGACTGCATGGAGAGCTTGCGCGCGGTATAGGTGTTGAGCATCAGCTCTTTGAGGATGCCGCGCTCGATCACCACCGTCCGGCGAGTCGCCAGTCCGTCCCCGTCGAAGGGCGACGTGCCAAAGCCGCCGACCCGGAGGGTTTCGCCGTCGGGAAGCGTGTGATCGAAGACCATCGTGCCGTCGTCGATCATGGTGATGTTTTCGCCGGCAACCTGCTCTCCCAGCTTGCCGGAGAACATGCTCGAATTTCTATAGATGGAGTCGCCATCGGCTGCGGCGAGGAGGTTGCCCATCAGGCCGCGGGCGATCTCAGCCGCAAAGACGACAGGGCAGCGCTGGGTCATCACGGGCCGAGCGCCAAGACGCCGAAGTGCGCGCTCCGCTGCCTTGCGGCCAACCTCTTCGGGTGAGAGGAGCAGCTTTGCGGTGCGTGCGGAGGAGTACCAGTAGTCGCGCTGCATCGAGCCTGCGGCGTCCTGCGCGATGGGAGTGACGGAGAAGCCGCAGTAGCTGCTGCGATACTCGCCGCTGAAGCCGCGCGAGTTGACCATGACACGATGCAGGCTGCTGGCATCGAAGTCTGCTCCGGAAGAATTTTGAATGCGCGTATCGAAGGCCATGGCTGCGGCTTCGCAGCGCCTCGCGATTTCGATGCGTTCCGCGGGAGGGATTGCGTCAACATCGTTGAAGTAGAGCGCGAGTCGGTCGACGTCGTTTGAGCCGAAGGCTGCTCGATCGGGCAGCCCGGCAAACGGATCGGCGCCGGTGACCTTCGCGAGTTCAACAGCGGATTCGATGATGCGCGTGACACCGTCGAGCGAGAGGTCGCTGGTGGAGGTACTGGCCGTGCGCTGGCCTGCCGCATCGGCGAAAAAGACGCGCAGGCCCAGGGCCCGGGAGCCGGACTCGGTGAGCTGCTCGACCTGGCCGAGGCGCACATTAACGCCAAAGTCTTCGCTCTCAACGGCGACGGCTTCGGCATCGGTTGCGCCGAGATCAAGCGCTCGCGAGACAGCCTCTGCGGCGAGCTGCTTGAGATCAGTGGCGTGGGTGGTCGTTATGTTCAACGGAGATCTCCTGCGAACGCTAGGCTACGGGAGCGCCGGAAAGACGCGTCTCCCTGCCATCGGTCGCAGCATGGAAGCGCGCGCCCACTGGGCAGTGCTCGGAGTCGCTCTTGAGCTTGTGCTCGACGTGCGAAACCGCGCCGGGGGTGTGGCGTTTGTGCAGCTTCAGAGCGCCGTGACACTCCTTGCAGCGAAACTCGGTGTCGCCGTCGAGGATGGCATCGGCGACGCTCTTGAGCTTCCAGAACGGCTCGTACCCGCCGCTGGCTCGAACGCGGCGACGTTTCACTTCACACTCGAAGAGCTTCTCAGGGATTGCAGCAACTTTGGTAGCCATGGTCTTCTTTCCTCGTGCGGTTGGAGATGCGTGTGCGGTTCTAATGCGTGCCGAAGAGCTTGTTAGTGGCCGGTGCCACCGACGGTCATGCGGTCGAGTTTCGTGGTCGGCATACCGACCCCGACAGGGACGCTTTGGCCGGCCTTGCCACACGTGCCAACGCCCTCGTCCAGAGCCAGATCATTGCCGACCATCGATACATATTTCAGCGCTTCGGGCCCGTTGCCGATCAGCGTCGCGCCCTTGACCGGAGCGGTGACGACCCCGTCCTCGATGAGGTAGGCTTCGCTCGCAGTGAAGACGAACTTGCCGCTCGTAATGTCGACCTGTCCGCCGCCAAAGTTCACTGCGTAGAGACCACGCTTGACACTCTTGATGATGTCGGAGGGAAGGTCGTCGCCGTTCAGCATGTAGGTGTTGGTCATGCGCGGCATGGGGATGGCCTGGTAGCTTTCCCGTCGGCCGCTGCCGGTGTTGGGCATGTTCATCAGGCGCGAGCTGAGCTTGTCAGAGAGGTAGCCGCGCAGAATGCCGTTCTCGATCAGCACCGTCTCCTGGGTTGCATTGCCCTCGTCGTCGACGTTGAGCGAACCGCGACGTCCAGGCATCTTGCCGTTGTCCACGACGGTTACTTTTGAGGACGCAACCTTTTGCCCGATGAGGCCGGCGAAGGCGGAGGTTTTCTTGCGATTGAAATCGGCTTCCAGTCCGTGCCCGACAGCCTCGTGCAGCAGAACGCCGGGCCAGCCGGGGCCGAGGACGACTTCCATCTCGCCAGCCGGAGCCGCGATGGCGCCAAGCTGCAGGATGGCAGTGCGTGCGGCCTCGCGAGCGAAGTGCTCCGGCGATTTGTTGCCTTCAAAAAAGTCGAGAGTGATACGACCGCCACCGCCGGATGTGCCGCGCGCAGTGTTGACGGCATCCTTTGCGATGACCGAGACGTTGAGCCGTGCCAGCGGCTGCGTGTCGCTGGCGAAGGTGCCGTCGGATGCCGCAATCAGGATGCGGCGCAACTCGTCATTGATGCTGGCGCGTACCTGCGTGATGCGAGGATCGAAGTCGCGCGCGGCCTTATTGGCGCGTTCGATGAGTTTGAGTTTGGCAACCACTTCCGCGTCCGCGCTGGCGCCTGCGACGGGGTACAGCGAAGGTGTCGCGGTCTCGGTAAAGCCCTGTACACGCTGTGTTTGCGGTCCATTTGCGATCAGCGCGGCAGTCCGTGCGGCCTTGAGCAGGCGCTCCGGCGACAGGTCGTCGGTGTAGGCAAACCCGGTCCGCTCGCCCGACAGAACCCGGATCCCGCAGCCAACGCTGATACCCTGTGCGGCTGTCTTCACGATACCTTCGTCCATGCCGAGCGACATGGAGGTAACTGCCTCAAAGTAGAGATCCGCGAACTCCCCGCCCGCCGAAAGCGCCTCTCCGAGGCAGCGCTCGAGCAGCCGCTCGGTCAGGCCGAGATGCGTGAAGAAGTATCGTTTGTGGTCCGGGGCTTCGGAATAGATAAGGTTTGGAGCGGCTGCCATTAACCTAATTGTAGTCTTATAACACCTCGAAGCCATCATCCCATCGGACGCAGTAACCTCATGACCTCAAAAGTGGCTTCAAAAGACAGGCTTGCAGGCCTCGATACGCTTCGTGCGCTGGCGATTGCGCTGGTCATGGTATTTCACCTGGGCTGGCGGCTCCCGGATGGTTTCAGTCCCATCGCGAGGTTTGGGTGGGTGGGCGTCGACCTCTTCTTCGTTCTCAGCGGCTATCTGATTGGCTCGCAACTGCTGAAGCCAGTGCGCGATGGACGGGGCGTTTCGCTGGCGGGGTTTTATCGTAACCGCGCGTATCGAATTCTGCCCGTCTACCTTGTGGTGTTGGCGCTGTATGTGTTCTGGCCGCTGTGGCGGGAGGACACCGGAATATCTCCGCTGTGGCAATACCTTACGTTCACCCAAAATTTCTTTGTCGACTACTGGAATAACCGGGCGTTCTCGCATGTGTGGTCGCTGTGCGTGGAAGAGCACTTCTATTTATTGCTGCCGATGATCGTAATCGTCATGGCTCGCAAGTCCGCGCTATGGAAGACAGTGGCCGTGCTGGCCTTCTTCTTCGCGCTCGGGCTGGCGACGCGCAGCTACGAGTACTTCCACATATTGTTGCCCATGGGCCGGGCCAACGATCACTTCAGCGTGCAGTACATCGAGCGCATTTACTATCCGACGTACACCCGCCTCGATGGTCTGCTCGCGGGCGTAACACTGGCCTTGGTGCGAGTCTTTCGGCCGGGCTGGTGGTCGGCTCTACTGCTGCGTGCGAACTGGGTACTGGCGGCTGGCGTTGCCGTATTGGGCTGCGCCGTATGGACCTTTATGGATCGCTTGGGACCCGTGGGAACGGTGGTTGGATTTCCTCTGCTCGCAATCGGATTCGCCCTGCTGGTCGCTGCTGCGGCGGAGACCCGTTGCTGGTTTGGAAGGATGCGCGTGCCCGGCGCGAAATTCGTGGCGATGCTCGCCTACAGCCTTTACCTCACGCACAAGGAAATCGCCCACCTCGACGACCTTTGGCTGCCGCACGTGATGGCAGCGCGGGACTGGCGTTCAGTAGTCGTGATAGCTGCGAGCTGTCTTGCGGCTGCTGCGGTGCTGTACTTCGTGGTGGAGCGGCCGTTCCTCATCCTGCGTGATCGGCGAGCGGGCCGGAGCGTCAAGAGCGTCGATCTGGAAGCGCGCGTGGAGCCGGCGTTGTAACTATCGACCGTGCGAGGGGTCGGAGGTGCTGCCCAGGTCCATATCGAGGAACGTGCTGGGGAAGCCGGGAGCGTAGCAATTGCCGTCGGCGGCATAGGTCTTTGCGCAGGCGCGCGTGATCTCGGGGCGACGCGGCGACTGTGCATATTGCCATGCGGTGAGGTCTGGTTCGCCACTGCTGGAGAGCGGCTTCGCCTGCACCGTGCAGCCAGGCGCGGGCGGGCAGGAGTCTTGCGCGTCGAAGATGGCGATCTCGTGCAAATGTTTCGTCTTCACGTGCGCGCGAATATCTTTGATCGTGGTGATGGTCTGCCCTGGGCCATTGGGCACGGGCTGGCCGCTGGCGTACACGCCCGGACGATAATCACTGGCAGCGACGGCCTCGGTCCACGCGAGAAGGTAGGCGGATTGTTCCTCGAGCAGAAGTCCGCCTTCTTCCTGGTCGAGGAAGAGGATGGTGCGTGCGGGGAAGCCCTCGGCGCGCGCCGCGGTCATCGCAGTGGAGGCGTCGGTGCGAGCGAGGTCGGCGGGACTTGTACCCTGCTTCTGCGACCTCAGAATCTCGGCATCGAGGCGACCGTTGGCGAGCACAAGGAAGCCCCAGCCCTGCTGCTTCAGCAGGGTGCGCTTGCCTTGCCACG
>DATCDL010000482.1:0-11546 GCA_036510715.1 Acidobacteriaceae bacterium | reverse complement strand
CGATCAGACGCGGAAGCAGGTGATTCTCTTCGGCGCACGCGGTGACGCGCACATCGAGCTGACGGTGTATGGCCCTGCGCATCCGCTGCACAGTGGCCACTATGGGAACTGGGCTCCGAACCCTGCGATGATGCTGGCTCAGCTGCTGGCGGGAATGAAGGATGCTGATGGCCATGTGCTGATTCCACATTTCTACGAGGGCATCGCTCCGCTGGGAACGCTGGAGCAGAAGGCGCTTGCGGAGGCTCCGGTGAACGACGAGATGCTGCGGAAGGAGTTTGCGCTGGGCCGCTCGATGGGCGGTGGGGAGCACCTGCTTGCGCTGCTGAACCAGCCGTCGCTGGAGGTCACGGGAATTACTGCGGGAAAGACGGGGTTGCAGGCGACCAACTCGATTGGGTCGACGGCGACGGCCAGCATTGATCTGCGCCTCGTGGTCGGCGAGCAGGCGCGGACACAGCAGCAACGGGTCGTGGACTTCGTCCAGTCGCAGGGCTACTTCGTGACCACCGCTGAGCCGACTGTCGAGGAGCGGAGGAGTCACCCTCGCGTCGCACGGATGGTACTGGATGAAGGAGAAGAGCCGCTGCGTACGCCGATGAATCTGCCGATTGCGCAGGAGGTGGTGCGTGCGGTGGAGAGCGCGCGGGGTGCGGTGATTCTGCTGCCGACGTCTGGAGGTACGGTTCCCCTGAACGCGATGGAGCGCGCTTCGGGTTCACCAACGCTATCGATTCCGATTGCTAACCACGACGACAATCAGCATGCGGCGAATGAAAATCTTCGGATGCAGAATCTCTGGGACGGAATTGAGACGATGGCTGCGCTGATGGCGATGCAGTAGCTAACAGCGAAGGCCGCCGAGGGGTCGGCGGCCTTCGGGTGTTCGAGCCTGATTCCTTACTTAGGGGCCACGCCGGGGTCGGTGCGGCCGTTGTGTTTGTCCTTATAGATCTGCGCTGACTGACGGTTCTGCTGGCGAGCCAGCGTGTGACGATCCCGCGCGGTGAGGTGGCCATGATCGGTCGCGCGCATTCCGTGCTCTTCCTTGTTGATGGCGACTTGATGGTTTTCCAGGTGTGCGGTTTCGCGGGGCGTCAACTGGCCGCTCTTCAGGCCCTGCGCGATGCGGTCCTGCTGGTTTTCTTTGCGGGCATTGATGTGGTGGCGCTCTGTCGGTGTTGTCTGCGCAAAGCTCGATGCAGGTACTGCGATCAGCGCAGCAGCGAGTAATACATAGGTGAGTTTCATGGCAGCATCTCCATCTCCCGCGAGTCTTGCGGGCGTTTCATTCGCTTCGGCTTCGATCATGCTGCCGCTGCGTACAGATGAGTAGACACAGGGTCTGTCGCGTAGTTGCGATCATTCCATGAACTTTATTTTCTTGAGGTTCCGCGACTTTTCTGCGCAGCGCGGGTCAGGCGATTACCTGGTATTTACTGGGCGTCAGCGTCATCCGCAACGATGGCCTGCACGCCCGGGGTGAGGGCGGCACGCAGCGAACCTAGCGCCTCCTGATCGATGAGCACAACCGTACGGACAGAGCCAGACGCATATTCAACCTGCGCTCCGCTCAAGAGCGTGACGGTGGAGGAAGCAAGCGTCGTGCCGGTGGGCACAACATCGATGGCATAGGTTCCCTGCGGAACGTTGATGTAGCCGGAGTTGGCGCCGAAGCTCAGATTCATCGCGATGGGGGAGGGGCTCACGAACCGGTTACTCGCAGGAACGAGGTAGACGTCCACTGCGCCAGTGCGGTTGGCCTCGTTGATGAGGCGAATGGCGATCTGACCGGCGGGTGCGGGCACCGACTGGTCCAGAAACAGGGTCTGCTGCAGGTTGACGATACTGTTGCCGACGATCTCGGTGTACTGCTTGCCGGCGATGAGCTTGCCACTACTCTCGACGAGCGCCTGGCGGGTTCCTACCCTGTCCGCGGCGAGGGTATAGGTGCCGGGGGACATGGGAACGTAGCTGGTCATTGTGCCGAACCCAAGGTTGTAGGCGAGCGCGGAGTTGTTCTGGTAGGAGTCGATCAGGCCGGAATCGGAGGAGGCATCGATGACGCGCAACTGGGCGGAGTTCATGCTGATGCTCTGGCAACCGGAGAGGGCGGCAGCAGCCAGCAGAACCGCAACGAGGCGGACGGCACGGCGCTTGATCTGCACGCTGGACTTGACGGGATGGTTGAGTGTCGACGTCATTCGCTTGGTACTATAACGCTCGACTCGCGCTATAGGATGTGCGATCGCGAGGCATTTTCGAAGATACTGCTCACTTTATCTGAATTCAAGGTGCCCTGTCGCGGTGGAAGAGAGGGGGAGTCGCGCGGTAGAGACCTGTGCTTATCGAAACAACAGACAAAAATCAGCCCCGAGGGGTGTGAACGCTCTACGTCACCACCATCGGGGCTAGCTCTCTTTCTTTTGCTGCGCCAGCAATATTACTCCCCTGCTTGTGCAACACGCCACGTCAGTCTGTACGGGCGATGCGACCTATTTGTGGGGGCGATGAGCGACGATGCAGGGCGATATCCTGTCGTACGCAGATTGCGGGAGGATGCCCCGCGTAACCAACTGATTCTTGGCGGTGTAGGGACGGCCCGCTATGACGCGCCGAACATAAGCATCGCCGAAACCGGGAAGCGCTTTCAGTTGCCGGGGCGTGGCTGTGTTGATGTCGAGCGGAACTCCGGTGAACTGGGTGTGGGTTGCGTTGGGACGAACTGCCGAGGTCGACTGCGCGCCAACTACGCTGGCCGCGATGGCCAGAACGGCGACGGCGAGAAGACGGAGTGTGCTCATGGGCAGGTCACGATTCAGCGGATTAGACGATCATTGCAACCCTGCGGCTGCCGGCTTCGATCTTGACGATCTGGCCATCGCGCATGTGCAGGACACGGTCAGCGATCTGCGCGGCCTCGGGGTTGTGGGTGATCATCAGCACAGTCTGGTTGAGTTCGCGGCTGGATGCGTGGAGCATGGCGAGGACGGCGTCGGCATTTTGTGAGTCGAGGTTGCCGGTTGGTTCATCGGCGAGCAGGATGGCGGGGCGCGTGATGAGCGCGCGAGCAATGGCGACGCGCTGCTGCTCGCCGCCGGAAAGCTCATTGGGCCGATGTTGCAGACGGCCCTCGATCTTCAGCAGGCCGGAGAGGTGATCGAGCAGGTCCTTGTCGAAGGGCTTGCCGGTGCCGGCAATATCATGCGCTAGCTCGATGTTGGACTGCGCGGAGATGGTGGGCAGCAGGTTGAAGCGCTGAAAGACAAAGCCAATCTGCGAACGGCGCAGGCTGGTGCGCTGCGGATCGGAGAGCCGGGAGAAGTCTTTGCCCTGAATAAAGAGCGAGCCGGCGGTGGCCGAGGTAAGGCCGCCGAGCACATAGAAGAGCGTCGACTTGCCGGAGCCCGATGGACCAACGATGGCTACGAACTCGCCGGGGTCGACGTCGAACGTGACATCCCGCAGAGCTGCGACCTTGAGCTTGCCGGAGCGATAGGTTTTGCCGAGGTGCTTGGCTGAGATGATAGGCGGCACGGTGCTGGTTGATTCCTCTGGGGCGACTAAGACTGCTGCGCTGGTTGATTCCATAGACCCTTCAAGTCTATCGCAGGGACGACAGTCTACACGTATCGCTTCAGGCTACGCCGACAGAGGAAGCGCCAAACTCTGAGCCTCCCTGCTCAAGGAAGCTGAGTTCCAGCCGGATCGTGAGAATTCGGCGGCGCTTGGCCTGGCGGGGGTTGTGATCGCGCACGGTGCAAAGGCCGGACATCCGGGTATGGCTGTCACGGGTGAGTTCGACGCCGGCGGACATGAGGCCGCTGTAGAGCTCAAAGACGGAGCGCAGCTGCACTTCGAGGCGCAACTCAGTCATGGTTGGCGACAGGGCGCGCTGCTCCAGGACCCAGCAACCGCAGGCGGCGACGGCATCCAGGAGCGAGGGAACGACCTGGCGGTAGTCCGCATAGCTATGACCCCGCAGTTCGATCATGGGCGTCTCCGGTGGCAGAAGATCCGGCACCGCTGCAGGAACAGACTTCATGGTCATGGCTGGTTTCAAGCTCCCAGTCGCTTATCGGAGGGGGGTGGCAGAACATCAGCCCTGTAGCAGGCTGCTACGTCGATACGGGTGCGGACGGTCATGATTCATCTTCCCGGAAGAGGCGGAGGACTGGGTACACTGAGAGCAGGAGAGTGGCCCTTGGTCATCGGACTTGGTACCGACCTCATTGAAATTGAACGCATCGAGCGCAGTGTGGAGCGTTTTGGCGATGCGTTTCTGCAGCGGGTCTACACGCCCGGCGAGATCTTGTACTGCCAGAGCAAGAGGAACGCAGGGGAGAGCCTGGCGGCTCGTTTTGCAGCCAAGGAAGCGGGGGCGAAGGCTCTCGGTACAGGGATCAGCCGGGGTGTGAGCTGGCGCGAGTTCGAGGTGCGACGCCTGCCGGGGCAGCGGCCTGAGTTGCACCTGAGCGGCCGCGCCGCAGAGATTGCCAAAGGTTTGGGAATCCGGCGGCTGGCACTGAGCCTTACGCACTCCCGCAGCGTGTCCATGGCGGTGGTGGTGGCGGAGGATTAGGGTCGGATCGCAAGCGCCCCTGGCTGCATCCAACGCGTGAGAGAACCTGCGCTACCCCGGTTTTGAGTAACGCACTGATACGATATCTTTACCAGCGTGCACAGCCCGCCGTGCTGCCACCGTCGAGAGATCTTCGAGGAGTTCTATGCCCAGCCAGCAGGAAGTAAAGTGGTCGCAACTCAAGGTCGGAGTGATTGTGCTGGTCGCGATCGCCCTTCTAAGCGGGCTGATGTTCCTGATGACGAGCGCCTCGGGCATGAGTGTTTTCAGCCACAAAATCATCCTCGTAACCTACTTTGAGAACTCTGCAGGACTTAAAACAGGAGCGCCCGTGAATCTGGAGGGTGTGACCATTGGCGAGGTAAAAGCCGTCGAGGTTTCGACCGATCCGGCCCGCAAGCTCAGCCCGGTAAAAGTTGTGATGAAGATCGATCCAAAGTACGGGGGCAGCCTGCATACCGATTCGACAGCCTCCTTATCGACGGTTGGCGTGTTGGGCGATACGGTCGTGGACATCAACAGCCAGGTGGCTGTGGGGCCGGAACCGAAGAGCGGCGCTGAACTCCGGACACTTGAAACGCCGAACCTGACCGACGTGATCAAGTCGAGCCAGGGGACGGTCGAAAGCCTCAATGCCATCCTCGTTAAGATGAGCGCCGTCGTGGATGCAATTCAGAGTGGCCAGGGCTCGCTGGGCAAGCTGATCAATGATCCGGCGCTCTACAACCAGGCCACGGCTACGGTCAGCGAGCTGCAACTGCTGACGCATAACCTGAACAGTGGACAGGGCTCGTTGGGCAAGTTGATGCACGACCCCGTACTCTACGACCATCTGAACGATACCGTGACTAAACTGGACAACATTGCGACGGCGTTGAACTCTGGCCAGGGGACGGCGGGCAAGTTGTTGAAGGACGATTCCCTGTACAACAATCTGAATTCGACCGCGAAGCATGCGAATTCACTACTGGCGGAGGCGGATGCCGGCAAGGGCGCACTCGGAATGATGGCCAAGGACCCGGCGTTCGCCGCCAGGCTGAACCACACGGTGACAGAACTGGACACGGTCCTGACGAATGTGAACCGTGGCAAGGGAACGCTTGGCAAGTTGGCTACGGACGACGCAGTCTACACAAACCTGAACACGCTGCTGAGCTCGAGCAACGATTTGGTGGGCGCGATTCGCACCGATCCGAAGAAGTACCTGACCATCCGCATGAAGATCTTTTAGCACGTCCGGTGTTGCACGGAAACTTTTCTTAGGCTCCCTGCGTCCTTTGGACATCGCCTGACGTTACGCGGTTTCGAGCTAGCCATATTGCACAAGGTGCAATGTGCTGGCTTCGACATCGCGTACAGCCGTTTTGCAAAGGAGCTTCATGCGCACCCTCGTCCAAGTTGCCCTGCTGGCCCTGGCCACGCCTCTATGTTTAGCCCAGACCTTTACCTCGCCAGCCGATGCCGGCCCGACCACGGCACCCAAGAAACCTGTAAGTTTCGATGTCACGGCGATCGATAAGACCGTCGATCCGTGCACCGACTTCTACCAGTACGCCTGCGGCAACTGGAGAAAAGATAATCCGATTCCACCGGACCAGGTTCGGTGGGGACGGTTCAACGAGCTGAGCGAGCGGAATAACTACCTGCTGTATACCGATTTGAAGGCCGCAGCCGATGCGCCGAAGACCGCACTTCAGAAGCAGTACGGCGACTACTTTGCAGCGTGCATGAACACCGAAGTGGTCGATAAGCTGGGAGCGAAGCCGCTCGAGCCAGAGCTCAATGCCATCGCCTCATTGAACTCGGCCAGCGAATTGGCAGCCTTCAACGCCAAGCAAGAGAAGCGCGGCGGGGGAGGATTCTTCGGTATCCGCGTGACGCAGGACCAGAAGGACAGCTCGCAGCAGATCGCAGCCACGGGACAAGGTGGACTGACTCTGCCTGATCGCGACTACTATCTGAATCCTGATGCTCGCTACGTCACGATCCGCGCGGAATATGTCGATCACATGCGCAAGATGTTCATGCTGCTGGGCGATACGGGCGACAAGTCCATTGCCGAAGCCGCGGACGTGATGCGCATTGAAACCGCGCTGGCGAAGGGTTCAATGGATCGCGTCGAGATGCGCGACCCAGCCAAGCGTTACCACGTGATGACCATCGACGAGGTGCAGAAGCTTAGCCCGACGTACAACTGGGAGACCTACCTGGACGGCATGGGTATGCCGCAGGTAAAGACGATCGACGTCACGAGCCCGCAGTATGTCGTGGCCGCCAACGAGGAACTCAGCACCGAGCCGATTCAGGCGATTAAGAGCTATCTGCGCTGGCATGCAGTGCATGAGGCAGCTCCTCTGCTCTCGAAGCCGTTTGAGGACGAGAACTTCGACTTCTTCTCTGCAACGCTGCAGGGCCAGAAAGAGGAGCAGCCACGCTGGAAACGCTGCACCCGGCTCACCGATCGCGCGCTCGGCGAGACCGTTGGACAGGATTGGGTGAAGCAGAACTTCCCACCCGACGCCAAGGCCAACATGGAGAAACTGGTGCATGCACTGGAGGCCTCCATGGCTGCCGACCTGAAGACGCTGCCGTGGATGAGCGATGCCACGAAGGTGGAGGCTCGCAAGAAGCTCGACGCGATCACCGACAAGATCGGATACCCGGCGCACTGGCGAGACTACTCCAGCGTCGTTGTGAAACGGGATGACCTGCTGGGCAACGTGGAGCGAGCAAACAACTTCGAGCGCAAGCGCAATCTCGATAAGTTCGGAAAGCCGGTCGACCCATCGGAGTGGGGCATGACTCCTCCGACGGTCAACGCCTACTACAACCCTCCCCAGAACAATATCAACTTCCCTGCCGGCATTTTGCAGCCGCCGTTCTATGACAATGCGAAGGACCCGGCGGTCAACTTCGGCGGCATCGGCGTGGTCATCGGCCACGAGATGACGCACGGCTTTGACGACCAGGGCTCCAAGTACGACCTGCACGGCAACGTGAAGGTGTGGTGGACCCCGGAAGATCTGGCCAAATTCAAGGAGCGCACCGAGTGCACTGCCAAGGAATACGACGGCTTTGAGGTCGCACCCGGCCAGCACCTGAATGGACACCTGACGCTGGGCGAAAACACCGCCGACAACGGCGGCATCCGGATCGCCTACCAGGCGCTGATGGACACGCTGGCCAAGGAAGGCGCGGCCGCCGAGCCGGGCTATGTTGATGGCAAGCGTGACGGCTATACGCCGGAACAGAGGTTCTTCATCACCTTTGGACAGGTGTGGTGCCAGAACGAGACGGAGCAGGCGGCGCGTGTTGGCGCGAAGACCGATCCGCACAGCACAGGTGAGTGGCGCACCAACGGTACGGTGCAGAACTTCGACGAGTTCGGCAAGGCGTTCGGTTGCAAGGTTGGGCAACCGATGATGCCCGTGGGCGGAGGCTGCCGTACCTGGTAAGCGAGAGGTACTGCGTGGATTCACCAGCCCCGGACTTCGGTCCGGGGCTTTTCCTTGTCGCGGCAGAGTGAGTCAGATGACCCTGCATCATCAGCCAGATAGGTCTCGTTACGCTTTATACGCTGCATGATCATTCGCTCGCCTGACTAACAAACGGCGGAGATATGTTGGCAATTGGAGCCCGGAGGCGGATTCGATCGGACGAAAATTGGCGTAAAGTCGCTCTACCTTCTACAATCAGGAACAAGGTTTGTACTCCCCTGAGACAGATTTCCCCGTTCGCACAAGCCATGTCGGCTAATCCCGAGCGGGTGATGAAGGAAGCGCATGAAGTTGAGTTTGGTTGGCCGGTGGTCGATGGCCTGTTTCGCGTCGTTGGCATTAGGTCTTGGCATGACTGCCTGTGGTGGCGGCACCATTGGTTACATGTGGGTGTTAGGGCAGCAATACAACCAGCTTGTCGGCTTCAAAGTTGACGAGTATTCGGGAAACTTGACGGAGGCGATCAATTCGCCGTTCGCAAGCAATGGCTCGGTTCCTGTCTCGATCGTGGTGAAGACGGGTGGCAGGTATATCTACGTCATCAACCAGGGAACGGGCGGAGACCGCACTAAACGCGGAACGGGGCAGTCCATCGCCCTGTACAGCGCTGGCGGCGACGGCACGCTTACCTTCCAGCAGTCCTACCAGAGCCAGGGGTATATCAGCGAGTGGGCCCAGATGGACCCCAGCGGCACGTATCTTTATGTTGTGGACAAGTACTCTCCGAGCGCCGACGCCAACGGCCTCTATGATGGCCCGAACATGGACGGCAATGGTGCCATTTCGGTCTTCTCGACCGATCCGAATACCGGTCGCCTGTCGCTGGTCACCAATGCCCAGACGCAGGTTCATGGTGTGAACACACCGTTCTGGGAGGTGGGACCTTCGCCGATCATGGCGAAGTCGCAGGGCGGTTGCCTGTTCACGCTCAACAGCGGGCTGACTAACAACGTCCAGACCGTCACACCCTATTCGATCGGCTCGAATGGTCAGTTGGTCAACACTACGACTGGAAACATCATCGTCACGTCGCCGACCAGCACAACGACCAACCTCACCTCGATCAACGGCTCCGGAAGCTTCATGTTCCTCACCGACGCGGCGAATGACCTGTTGTTCGGCTACAGCATGGGCGGCAACTGCGCTTTGAATGCCCTGAACGGCGGTACGACGAACCTCGCAACCTACTTCCCGAACACATCCAATCCGTCCTATTCGCTGATTGACAGCTCTGGCAAGTACATCTACGTGCTCAATAAGTCGACCACCAGCACGGTGACCACGACACCGTACAGCTCGATCTCGCCGTTCTCGATCAACCCGTCCAACCATGAGCTTCAGGCCATCGGGAGCACCACCTATCCCGTCGGCGCGGGACCGACCTGCATGGTGGAAGACCCGACGAATCAGTATATGTATACGTCCAACTTCAATGATGGGACGGTCACGGGCAAATACTTCAATCAAACAACCGGCGAACTATCCCAGCTGTCGAGGGGTTCGACGTTCACGGCCACTGGGCTGGCTTCCTGCCTGGTCATCAGCGGAACGATTGACTAATAGGTTAGCGATTTCCCGGCAGGGCCTTTCGGGACTCTGCCGGCAGACTTCACTCTCCGGCCTTCGGGCCGGCATTCAAAGACGGGCCGATTTCGACGCCCGATGCAAGGGAAGCGCATGAAGTTCAACATGATCAACCGCACAGCCGCCAAGGCAGCGGTGCTATCTTTGGCAATTGGGCTCGGTACCGTGGCCTGCAGCCGTGACTACACTGCGGCGTACGTGTACTCGGTGTCCAACTCAACCGGCCAGGTGAACGCGTTTGGGGTGGACTACCAGACCGGAATTCTCGTCCAGATCAGCGGTTCGCCTTTTGCCAGCAACCTGACGAATCCGTCGACCGCGATCGCTGCGCCCAACGGCAAGACGCTGTACGTGATCGGCGGGAGCCAGAACGCCAATGTAGCAGTGTTGAGCATCGGTACGGACGGCAAGCTCTATGCGAAGGCGACTCCCAACATCACGGGGACCTACCCGACGGCAGCGGCCATCGATTCCACGGGCACCAATCTGTATGTGACGTACACGTACCAGAGCGGCTATTCCCCGAATTCGCCGGGCCCTGGTGGAGTCACCATCTTCCCCATCGGCACCGATGGAACACTGGGCACACCGACCAATGTCAACGTGGGCTTCAATCCCATCGCCATTGGCGCGTCGGCTCCCACCTGCACGGCTACCCCGGTGCTACCGAGTTCGGTGAGCGGCATCACCTCCCCCAATTGCATCATCCTCAGCTCGAGTTCCACCACGAACAATGGCTTTACCAACTCGTTCGTCTACGTAGTGGATGCGGAGGTTGCGGCGGCCAAGCCTACGGTGCTGGGCTTTGCAGAGAACATCAAAGACGGCAGCCTGACACCGCTTTCGGGCACGAACATGACCACCTTCCAGGGGACCTCGGCAGGCGTAGCGCCCAGCGCCATCGCCATCGATCCGACTGGGAAGTATCTGTACGTCACGGACAAGCAGCAGAACGAGGTCTTCGGGTATCAGATCGCAGGAGCGACGACGGGCAACCTTACGCCGCTGATCTCCAGCCCCTTCGCAACGGGCGGCTTCCCGGTGGCGATCACGATCGACCCGCGAGGCAAGTATGTCTACGTGGCCAACTACAACTCGAGCACGGTGAGTTCTTACTCGCTGAACCTTTCGAATGGCTCGCTGGGTGCATCTGCCGGCTCGGGCTTCGCCACGACGACGGGCCCAACCTGCGTAACAA
Source organism: Acidobacteriaceae bacterium (assembly GCA_036510715.1). GTDB lineage: Bacteria > Acidobacteriota > Terriglobia > Terriglobales > Acidobacteriaceae > Granulicella. The sequence continues at coordinate 685 of DATCDL010000482.1, read as the reverse complement.
TTGAGCCCGCGCTGGGCATCTACCTGTACACGTCGGATTATCTGAACGCCTCGATCTCGGGCGGCCAGTTGAGCCCTGACACCGGGCAGTTGACCGCGGTTTCGAACTCGTTCTTCCCGACGAGCAGCCAACCAGTCTGCGTCGTGTCGGTCGCCAACGGCCCGCACTCGATCCAGTTGACGATCCCGTAGACAGACGGAAGCAATCCAGAAGCGCCCGGCCAATGGCCGGGCGTTTCTATTTCTACACCGAGCCATTGAATGTCAGAGGTATACCGTCAGCTATCCTAGGATCATGCTTCATTCTTCCAGCTTCAATCTCGGCAGCATCACTGCGGGCAACGGCGAGCTCTTCCTGATCGCCGGTCCGTGCGTGTTGGAGTCCGAGCCTCATGCCCGCAAGCTCGCCGACGCCATCCAGCGCATCACCTCCGATCTTGGCGTACCGTACATCTTCAAGGCCAGCTACGATAAGGCCAATCGTACGTCCATTCACAGCTTCCGAGGGCCTGGCCTCACCGAGGGTTGCCGCATTCTGCGCGCCATTGGCGAGAGCAACCATCTCCCTGTTCTGACCGATATCCATACGCCGGAGCAATGCAACGCGGCGAGCAATGCACTCGGCCCCGTCGAGGCAATGCTCCAGATTCCTGCATTTCTCTGTCGACAAACTGGCCCTTTTTGAT
>DATCDL010000481.1:0-3856 GCA_036510715.1 Acidobacteriaceae bacterium | reverse complement strand
ATTTGCAGGCTGAGCGCCAATTAGGCGAATATAAGGCGAAGACCATGAGCTCCGCTGCCATATTGCTCTCCCAAATCGAAGCTGCCTTGGCAGACCGAATTCCGTCCGCGCTCACTCCTCCTGCGAAGACGATTCGTGAGGCCGTGTCTACGGGGATCGCAGCGATTGATGCCGTCCTGGACGGCGGACTTCCAGTAGGCGCGGTAACGGAGATGATCGGGGCGGAGTGCTCCGGTAGAACGGCTCTCGCCCTATCGTTCGTGGCTCAGGTCACGAAGGCGGAGAGAGTCTGTGCGTGGATCGACGTGTCGAACGCGCTCAGTCCTGAGTCTGCCGCTGCATCCGGCATAGACCTGAAACGGCTTCTCTGGGTTCGCTGCGGCGTACAGCCTGCCAGCCAACCTGCGTCCTCTTCTCAAGATGACTTCGCGCTACCTGAGAAGTATCTTGCCCCGCCCGCAGTGAAGAGAGGGCTGCACGGGGGCGGCTTCGGCCCGCATCCTCGGACTGAAACAAAGGGCCTGTCCGATGGAGTCAGCGACTTGCTGCGACGCGATGCCGTCGCTCCCCGCTGCGCCGAGCCGCAACGAAGGATTCGGATTGAACGAGAGACTGTTGAGCTGCACACCTTCCGGCCCTCCAAAGGCTATAGTCCTTCAACCCGCACGGCGAAACCCTGGTCGAGGATCGAGCAGGCATTGCGGGCTACCGACCTGCTGCTGCAGGCGGGTGGATTCAGTGCAATCGTGCTGGACCTGGGAAGCATTGCGCCTGAACACGTCTCGCGCATACCGCTGGCGACGTGGTTCCGCTACGGTGCTGCTGCGGAGCGGAGCCGGACAAGCGTTCTTCTGCTGACACAACACGCCTGCTCGAAGAGCAGCGCGGGTCTTGTCCTGCGGCTACAAGCAGGACTGCCGCTCTCCGGGGAGCGCACAGTGCTTACGGGCCTTGAACGTCATGTTGAGGTATCGCGCCAGCGATTTACGGAAGCCTCGGCGAAGGTAGTTCCGTTTCGCAAGCCTCCGCAACGCGCAAGCGGTGCTGATTGGCAAAGCAAAACAGTATGGTCAGGCATTCGATGAAACCTGCCGGCGAACTGTATGCGTGCCTGTATGCGAAAGAGTTTCCGGCGCAAGCGGTCTTGCGATTGCGGCCAGAGCTGCGAGAGCGGCCTGTCGTTGTCATTGAAGGTGAACCTCCACTGCAAACGGTTTGCTCGTTCAATGCGAAAGCCCGCTATCTGGGTATCGTTCGTGGGATGACAAGAGTAGAATTGGACACCTTCTCCGCGTTGATCGTGCTTCCACGATCACGCACGGAAGAGGGCTCGACACACGCTGCCATGCTGGAGTGCGCGGGCGCCTTCTCTCCGCGCGTGGAGAATCGTAGCGATGGCTGCGCCTTCCTTTGCGTGATTGACATTGCCGGAACGGAGAAACTGCTCGGGCCGCCTCAAGTGCTGGCGCGGGAGTTGTTGCGTCGCCTGCAAGTTCTTGGGGTGAGCGCGTCGGTTGCGATCAGCAGGAACTTCTACGCTGCCCTGTCTTATGTGCGCGGTTCATCTTCGCGCATCGCCTTTATTGCACCCGGCAACGAAGGCCCAACTCTCGCTCCATTACCGCTCAAAGTTCTGGACATTTCGAGTCAACACGGGGAGACATTCGCGCTATGGGGTATCCGCACTCTCGGGGCCTTGGCCGCTCTTCCAGAAAAGGAACTGATTGCGCGTATCGGGCAGGAAGGCAGCCGCCTTCGCCAGTTGGCTCGGGGTGAACTCCCACATCATTTCGTGCCGTATGAAGCGGCCTTTGAACTTCAAGAGCGCATGGAGTTGGATACGCCAGTCGAGCAGCTAGAATCCCTCCTCTTTGTCTTGGGAGTCATGCTCGAACAACTCACCCTTCGGGCTACGGCCCGCGTCCTTGCGCTGGCGTCGGCCACAATCACATTGTCTTTGGAGGGCGGTGCCACGCACGTCCGAACGGTACGACCAGCCCTTCCCACCAATGATCGTCCTCTCTGGATCAAGCTGCTGCATCTCGATCTTGAGGCGCATCCGCCACCGGCGGCGATTATTGCGGTCACACTCACCGCTGAACCTGGTAGCACCAGCAAGGTGCAGCTCGGCTTGTTCTCTCCCCAACTGCCGGAGCCGATGCGTCTGGACGTAACGCTTGCCCGCATCCGTGCTCTGGTGGGGGATGAGTGCGTGGGCAGTCCCGTACTCCGAGACACGAATCAGCCGGACGGCTTTCGTGTCGAGCCCTTCAAAGTGCCGTCAGCTCATAGCTCCTCGTCCGCGACTGTTAGCTCTTCGGCTGCGATGCGGCAAGTCCGTCCACCGGAGAGGGCGTCGATCACGCTACGCGATCGGCAACCGGCATCCTTCGTCTTTCGTGATTGCAGGTATGAAGTGGAACACGCTTATGGCCCGTGGCTTGCCGAAGGCGATTGGTGGAACCGTCAGACCTGGGCATTGGAACAATGGGATCTGATTGGCCGATCCAGTGACGGAGGGATACTCTGTTGCTGCCTGGTGCGCGATCTGAAAGAGCAGTCATGGCAGGTGGTGACGCTCTATGACTGAGCGATACATCGAACTGCACTCCTCAAGCGCCTTCAGCTTCCTTGAAGGCGCTTCGCAACCTGAGGAGCTTATCAAGCGGGCCGTCGAACTGGAGATGCCCGCGATGGCATTGCTCGACCGCAACGGTGTCTACGGATCTGCGCGGTTCCACACAAGCGCGAAGCGGAATGACGTTCACGCTCATGTCGGAGCCGAGATTGCCGTATCGAGTTTCGGAAACCGGCTTACGCCTCCCGCATGGCTCCCGCATCTACATCCCGCCGAACCCGCGCGGTTGCCCTTGCTGTGCGAGTCGCGGGTAGGCTACCAAAATCTTTGTCAGCTCATCACCCGCTTCAAGATGCGGGAGAGGGTCAAGTGTGAAGGTGCGGCTACCTTCGACGACTTGCAGAAATACTCTGCCGGCCTGGTCTGCCTTACAGGTGGCGACGAAGGCCCGTTGGCCGCCGCGCTGGTGAGCGGCGGTGAGGAGGCAGGCCGTGAGACAGTCGAACGGCTGCTAACGATTTTCGGAAGGGACAGCGTTTACATCGAAGTCCAGCGTCATCGTGAACGTGAGGAGGAGTGGCGCAATCAAGCGGCAATCCGAATCGCGGGGTCTTTGAAGCTGCCGGTCCTCGCCACCAATGGAGTCCGGTACGCCACGCCATACGACCGCGAAGTACTCGATATCTTTACGGCGGTGCGCCATCACACCGATCTCGACCACGCCGGTCGTCTACTGGCTCTCAACAATCGGCGGCATCTGCGCCCTGGGCGAGAGATGGCGGCGCTGTTCCGCGATGTGCCGGGAGCAGTGGCGGAGACGCTTGAACTCTCGTCTCGTCTGCGATTCCAACTCGACGATCTTGGCTATGAGTTTCCACGATACCCGGTGCCGGGCGGCGAGACGATGGACAGCTTTCTCAGAAAGCGAGTCGCCGAAGGCGTCATGCGCCGGTACGGGCCGAAGAATGACTCCGCGCTTCTGGAGCGAGCGATGAAGCAAGTCGATCACGAACTCGATCTGATTGCGCGGCTCGGCTTTGCCGGATACTTCCTGATCGTCTGGGACATCGTTTGTTTCTGCAAGAAAAACGACATCCTGATTCAAGGCCGCGGCAGTGCGGCGAACTCCGCCGTCTGCTATGCGCTCGAAATAACGGCTATCGACCCGGTTGGAATGGAACTGCTCTTTGAGCGATTCCTCAATGAGAGCCGGGGCGAGTGGCCGGACATCGACCTCGATCTTCCGTCCGAAGATAAGCGAGAGCAAGCCATCCAATA
>DATCDL010000480.1:0-2758 GCA_036510715.1 Acidobacteriaceae bacterium | reverse complement strand
CAACACGTTCCCGAGCTGGTACGCCAGCCCCGGAAAAATCGCCCGTACCGCCGGCGGCGACATCTCATTCAAATGCACAGGAATCACTCCCCAGGCTCCCTGCACCATGAACTGCATCGCGAATCCACCCACGGCCAGCAGCACCACCGTGTGACTCCACGCCCACAACGGAATCATCGGAATCGATAGCAACGCCGCGGTCAAAATCGCTCGCCTCCGCCCCACCCGCTCCGAGTACCCACCAAACCAGATCCCGCCGAACACCGCGCCGACATTCCCCACAATCGCAATCGCCGTCAGCGCCACGCCCTTGATCGCGTCGTCATGTTTCAAAAACGTCGGATACAAATCCTGCGTGCCATGGCTGAACGCCATCATCGCCGTCATCAGCACCGTCAGCGCCGCGAGACTCGGCAGGTTCTTCCAAATCTCCATCAACCCCGAACGCCGCAGCCCTTTGGCCCTCGTCTTCGCAGCCTCGCGCTCCGCCATCCATGCAGGTGACTCTGACACCTTCCTCAACAGCAGCAGCAGCAGCAGCGACGGCACGGCTCCCAGCAGGAACAGCATCCGCCACGCCGTAAACGATCCCGTCCCATGAAGATAAGGAAACAGCAAATACAGCAGCGCCGCCAGCATATTGCCGACCACATATCCTTCCTGCAGCAGCCCTGAGAAGAACCCGCGCCCCTCCACCGGCAGACTCTCCAGCGCCAGCGCGGCACCCACTCCCCATTCCCCGCCCATCGCGATGCCGAACAGCGCTCGCATCGCCAGAAACCAACCGAACGTCGGTGCAAACGCAGACGCAATCGCAAATACGGAATAACTCACCACGTTCAACATCAACGTCGGCCTGCGCCCAAACCGCTCCGCCAGCATGCCGAATACCAGCGCCCCGACCGGTCTCATCAACAGCGTCCAGAAGATGCTTTTGGCAGCCGTCGCGAGGCTCACATGGAACGTGACCGCAATGGAATCAAGGCAAAATGTCAGCAGAAAAAAATCGAACGCGTCGAGCGTCCATCCCATGAAGCACGCCGTAAACGCGTACCTCTGCGGCGAGTTCAACCTGCGAAAAGGCTGCAGCACCCCCATCGTCAGCAACCCCAATCGGAAGTCAGTCTCAGGCTCTCACCTCAGCCTTGGTTTTTACAGCTTCGCACGAAGCGGAATCCCCGGGTCCACAAATGGAACTTCCGCAGCCACTGCATGCGACTGCAGAATCTTGTGGTGCAGGCAATACAGCGCCAACTCCAGCCGGTCTGCAACCCCAAGTTTGTCATAGATCTTTCGCAGATAGTTCTTCACCACCTGCTCCGTCGTACCAATCTGATACGCAATCTCTTTATTTCGCATGCCCCGCGTAATACAGGCAATGATTGCCAGTTCTTTCTCCGACAAGCGTGGCTGCGAGCGCGGATTCGTCAGCATCGACGCCTGCGCACGATACGCATCAATCACCCAGCTGATCGACTGGTTATCAATCCATGTCTCTCCCGCCGCAATCTTTCGCACGCACTTCACCAGCATGTCCGGCGAAATCGACCGCGGCACCACACCGCGCACCCCGCGCCGGTACAGCTCTACCGTATTGCTCTCGTCGCTCGACGAAATCTGCACAATCAGCTTCGCCTCCGGAGCTCGCCGCATAAACTCCGGAATCGCATCCACCGTCCCCGCGATCAGGTGGCCCTCAAGCACCACGATGTCTGTCGGAAATCGCTGCAACGCAGCATACAGATTCTCCAGCGTCTCGGCCTGCGCCACGACGCGAATATCGTCCTCGAGCGCAAATACCTTGCGCATGCCCACGCGATAAATCGCCTGTGAATCCGCAAGAATGACCCGAATAAAATTCGAGCCGTCCTCTGCTGGCGCGAACTCCTCTGCGCTAATCGCCAACTCATCTCTCATAGCTACTCAGCCTTTTAAAGAGTATTCATCGATAATCGCGGCGGCCATGGATTTGCCCCCGCGTTGTTGATGTCGAATAATACGCCCTGCACATCGCAGAAGCACATCATCAACCCCTCCCATAATTGCCGCCGGCATCTTTAGCTCGAACTCTACCGCGGAGCCTACCTCAGGCAACTCCTCCGCCGCAAACAGTACCCCGTTTGCAGATACATCTTCCGTCACAGCCGTATACCGACGCTCCGCCGTGATCAACACAATATCCATATGAAGGGGAAAGCGTACCGAGGCGCGCACCGGAACGTCTTCGAACGATCGGGATAAGGTCGTCAATCGACCCCCCTTCCAGGAGCGGCAGAAAGCACTTCAGGGTTCCGTCTGAATTCTACTGCACACCGTTGCCGCTTGGCTGATCCATTTTCACCGACTGTCCCAAAACGAGCCCCGCCGATCCCCCCACCCACGTCCGGTCGCGATTATGGTCCACACCCATCATCAACCCGCGCCCCATCCGCACCAGACTCGTCATCGGCACCATCTCTTTGCCATCCGGCCACACATACAGGATCCTCACCTCCGCCTGCGTCATCCCTTCCGGCGTCCGAATCACCGGCTCAAACTTCACCCGCTCCTGCAACAAATAATGTCCCCGCTCACCCGCCGGAATCGCCGCAATCTCTGCATCCGTCGGAGCAAACTGGATCCCCTTCCCTGCAAACGAGTACAGCGGCTTCAACACCCACTGCTCCCGATCCTCCGGGAGCCGCTCCCGCCCAATCCCCGCCATCCACTCATCCAGAAACACCGCCTCCGGCACCGTCTCATGCCTCAAATGCGGTAG
>DATCDL010000479.1:0-4224 GCA_036510715.1 Acidobacteriaceae bacterium | reverse complement strand
CGCAGCAGCACTCCGAGATTGCTCCGGCTTCGGCGGCGAATGCGCCTGAGGCCAATGAGGTCAAGTACACCAACGCGGAGTTGATCCCACTGACGGTGCATCAGGCATGGCTGAAGAGCGGGAAAAACGAGGACGCTTTCTTCGATATGGTGACGCAGTTAGCAGAGCTGTCGGCGCAGGATCGCGACCTGCAGCTGCCGCAGACCGCAGCCGCTGGACGGCGCGTCGGAGCGATGATCAAGCTCATGGCCAAGAAGGACACCGACCAGCTGCTCTATGCGGTGGTGGATGCGGCGGTGCGGAAGGTTGGCACGCCGCTTCCGGCAGTCGCCGCGGCGAAGTAGTCTGGGCGCAGGATCCGGCTCAGGCCTTCGGGTGGATCCAGAGGCCGGTCCAGGTCTCGGAGACGATGATGCTGTTGCCGGGATTGCGAGGGTCGTAGCGTACCTGCACGGATTGGTCGAGGCGAAAGCCGACAACCTCGTTGGGGAGGGTCGTGACATCCTGCGCGCAGGTGTAGGTAAGTCCGGCGAGGGAGTAGCTGTAGACGAGGACTTCGGGGGAGGGGGAGACGCTGTCCTCGTTGGAGAGGGTGCGGGCGTCGAGGATGACGCCGTCAGTGATGCGGCCGCCAAGGGCGAGCTCCTCGCGGCGGCGGCGTTCAATCTCCTCTGACGACAGTCGGTGCGCGGCGATATACCACCACACGCCACCCGCAACCACGGCGACTCCCGCAGCGATTCCGCCGATCAAACGCGGGTCCTGGCTGCGCAAGTTTGGGTTGCGAATTACATGCGTCAGTAACTGGAGAATCGGTTTCAAGGGCTTCAGATGCACAGTAGAACTCTCATAGGAAGCATAGCCCAGCGCACCTGTCAGCGGTGCGTTCTTGTCCCGCCCGAACCGCGCAAAAGGGTTCCCTGCGTGGTTCGCGCGCCGTACGGCGATATACTGCGGTGTGCGAACCATGAAGAAAACTACGATGCGGGAGATGGCCACAGGCCACCCGCTGGATCTGGCTGATGGACGCCGCGTGCGCTCGACGACGGTGATCTGTGTGCGTCGCGGCAATGCGATGGCGATGGCAGCGGATGGCCAGGTGACGCTCGGATCGACGGTGATGAAGCATTCGGCGAAGAAGATCCGGCGGCTCTACAACGACAAGATTCTAGCCGGATTTGCTGGGTCGACTGCGGACGCATTCTCGCTGTTCACGCGCTTCGAGTCCAAGCTGGAGCAGTATGGCGGCAACCTTGGGCGATCGGCTGTGGAGCTGGCGAAAGACTGGCGCACCGACAAACTGTTGCGGCAGTTGCAGGCTCTGCTGATTGTCGCCGACGCGAAGCAGATGTTTCTGCTCTCGGGCGACGGCGACGTGATTGAACCGGATCCCGTGGGCGACCCGGCAGAGGGTGGCCTGATTGCGACGATTGGCTCGGGAGGAAGTTTTGCGCTGGCAGCGGCGACCGCGCTGATCGAGAACACGCCGATGAGCGCGCGAGAGATCGTCGAGAAGAGTATGAAGATCGCCGCGGAGATCTGCATTTATACCAACCAGAGCATCGCGATTGAAGAGCTGAAGGTGGCGGAGTAGATGGCAATTTATTTACCAGGCACGGCGGAAGACCAGGCGCTTTCGCTGGATGAGATGACGCCGCGTGAGATTGTGGCCGAACTCGATAAGTATGTGGTGGGGCAGGCGGCGGCCAAGCGCGCTGTGGCCATTGCGCTGCGCAATCGCACTCGCCGGCAGAAGCTTCCGTCCGAGCTCGCGGACGAAATCATGCCGAAGAACATCCTCATGATTGGCTCGACCGGCGTGGGTAAAACGGAGATTGCGCGGAGGTTGGCGAAGCTGACCAACTCTCCGTTTCTGAAGGTGGAGGCGTCGAAGTTTACAGAGGTTGGCTATGTTGGCCGCGACGTCGAATCGATCGTGCGCGACCTCGTGGATATTGCCATCGACATGGTGCGGGCGGAGAAGCTGGACGAGGTGGAAGACCGCGCCGAACTTGCCGCCGAGGAGCGTCTGGTGGACCTGTTGGTGACGCAGGGTGGGGGCTCGGTTGAGGGCTCTGCCTCTCGCATCCCTGACGCAGAAAAAGGTGCGCCCGATGGCGTGGCTGCTGTTGGCGAAGAGAAGGCTGCGCCTGAACAGGAAGCGGCGAAAGAGGATGCGGAGAAGGATGACCTGCCTGCGGCGATACGGCTGGCCATCGTGTTGAATGAGAGGACAGACGCTGAGCGCACTCGTGAACGAGAGCGTCTGCTGATCGAGTTTCGCGAGGGCAAGCTGGACGACCGCATGGTCGAGCTGGAGACTCGCGACCGTGCGCAGCCGCAGATCGAGGTGCTGAGCAACGCTCCCGAGGAGATGGACCAGAGCGGCATCAAGGACCTGATCGCGAACATGTTCGGGCAGCGCACCCGCAAGCGCCCGATGAAGGTGGCCGACGCGTTTGAGTACCTGACGCAGGAAGAAGAGTCGCGGCTGCTCGACATGGACCACGTGGTGCGGATCGCGGTCGAGCGCGTTGAAGATTCGGGCATCGTGTTCCTTGACGAAATCGACAAAATCGCAGGGCGCGAGGGTGGGCACGGACCCGACATCAGCCGCGAGGGAGTACAGCGCGACATCCTGCCCATCGTCGAAGGAACGACGGTGAACACCAAGTACGGCATGGTCGCGACCGACCATATTCTGTTCGTCGCGGCGGGAGCGTTCCACGTCTCCAAGCCCAGCGACCTGATCCCCGAACTGCAGGGCCGGTTCCCGATCCGCGTCGAACTTTTGCCGCTGACGGTCGGTGATTTTCTGCGCATCCTCACCGAGCCACGCGCGTCGCTGACCAGGCAGGCGATTGCGCTGCTTGAGACCGAGGGGCTCAAACTGGAGTTCGCACCCGAGGCCCTGGAAGAGATGGCGAGCTTCGCCTTCCAGGTCAACGAGACCACCGAAAACATCGGCGCGCGCCGCCTGCACACCATCATGGAGAAGGTGCTCGATGAGATCAGCTTTGAGGCTCCGGACATTGTGAAGGCCGCCGGAGGGCCGGTCTCGGAGAAGGTGCCGGCGTTGGTGGAGCGCACGGTGAAGTCGGCGACGGGCGAGTCCACGACGGAGCGCGTGCTGATTGTCGACCGCGCGTATGTCGAGAAGCAGGTTGCGGGCATTGTGAAGAATCAGGACCTGAGCCGCTATATCCTTTAGCCGCGGCTATTCTTTAGCTGCGGAACTATCCTTCACCCGCGCCGCGATCCCATAGCTCGGCACCCAATCCTCTAGCCGCGATATGCTGAAGGAGACCCACCCATCGCACCGATGACCAGATTCAGGCAACGAGGAAACCAGTGAGATCGCAAACCCTGCGCCGCGCCCTGCTGGCCTATCTCGCGCTGCTGATACCCATCGCGTGGCTGGCGACGAAGTTCGATCCCTACCAGGTGGACGGCGATGCGATGGCGTACATGGACATCGCGGACCTGATGCGAGGGCACCACTGGGCAGGCGTGGTCAATGCCTATTGGCACCCGCTCTATCCGGCCTGCATGGCGGTTGTGCAGCGGCTGTTTCATTCCACGCGCGGCGACGAACTGCACGCCTACTACGTACTCAACTACGTTATTTTTCTGGCGTCGGTCGGTGCGATGCTGGCGTTTGTTTCAGCGCTCGTGAAGCTGCGCAAGCGGATGACGCCGAACGCCGATCAGAATGCCGGAGTCGGCCCGCTGCTGGGGTTGAATGCGCTGCGGTTGCTGGGCGTGGCGTTGGTGGTGATTGCGTCGCAGCGGGAGCTTTCGATGGGCAAGATTCGGCCCGACCTGCTGCTGCAGGCCCTGATGCTGGCGGCCTTTGCGATGCTGCTGCAGGCGCTCGCGACGGAGAGCCTGGTGTTCGCGCCGCTGATGGGATTGTTCTTCGGCCTCGCGTATCTCACCAAGTCGTTCGCGTTCGTCGTCGCGCTGCTCACGATTGCGCTGATGGTGCTCTTTCAGGCGTGGCTGCAGAGGCGTAAACCTGTTCGTGTCCTCGCTGGCGCGGCGCTCGCGCTGGTGGTGTTTGCAGCGGTTGCGGGGCCGTACGTCGCTGCGCTTTCAAGGCAGAAACATCGCTTCGACTTTGGTGACTCCGGCGCGCTGAACTATGCGTGGTACGTCAGCGGCACGGTCAAGATGCACCTCGAGCCGTGGATGACGAAGGACTTCGGTTCGGCGAGCGTGCAT
>DATCDL010000478.1:0-18222 GCA_036510715.1 Acidobacteriaceae bacterium | reverse complement strand
GGGTTTTTCGTCGAAGACGATGCAGCGACGGACGCCTTTCGCTCCATCGCCTTTGCCGTGGAGCCGGCGTTCGCGCTGCTGCGGCTTTGGGAGCTGCGCTCGCAGCTTCCCTCTACCGCACCGACGGACCAGGCCCGCGAGGCAGTGATCGCCTACGTTGAGCGCTACCTGCTCGCCGATAGCACCAGCAATCCGTTCGCCCTCACGCCCTACGGCGTCTACACGCATCCTCCGCAGCCTGCGCGCCAGCTCTTCCGGGACGCCGGCGCGGGTTACGGCGTCCGCACGTTCATGCACCCGTTCAACGCGCAGGGCATCGTGCACGGGACCAGTTCGGTGCTGATGGCGCAAGCACATCTGCTCGCACGGGGGGCTGCCCTACTCGACCGCCCGAATTGGCGTCCAGCAGCGGAGCGTCTGCTGCACTGGTGCCTCGGGCACAACACGTGCAACCGTTCGCTGTTCTCAGGGATTGGCTACCGCCAGCCGGTCGGCTACTCGTTTCGCATACCGCAGTTGCTGGAGGCGATGGTGGTCGGCTTCATCGGCCGCCCCGACGACTCACCGTATCTGGAGCAGTCCACGGCGATCGAGTGGAACACCCTCGAATACTGGAGTGTGCCTTATCAGCAGGCCGCGCAGGCGGCCAGCTGGCTGCGCGGCTGAACCTCCCGGATGCTTGACAGCCCGTGAAGCTTTATCATAATCTGAATCCGTTATTCAGACTTGGTGTCCGCATTTCGAAACTATCAACCGTATTACAAACACCAGCAGCCCTCGCTCGCCACCCGTCAAGCTGCTGCGGAGTGTCCCGCAACCCATGATCGCGCCTAAGTCCGAGCAAGAACTTGATCAACTGCTGACACTGCCGAACACCGCGGACATCGCGTTTGCCCAACACCTTGAGGGAGACACGATCGTGCTGGGGGCCGGCGGCAAGATGGGCCCCACGTTGGCTCGCCGCCTTCAAAGGGCCGTGCGTGAAACAGGCCGCAACACCCGCGTACTGGCCGCCTCTCGCTTCCAGTCACCCAGCGCCGTTATCGAACTACGGGACGCTGGAGTAGAGACCGTGAGTTGCGATCTTCTGGACCCGGCTCAGGTCCAATCTCTGCCTCAGGTACCCAATGTGCTCTTCCTGGCGGGACGAAAGTTCGGTTCCGCAGGAGATCCCGAGCTGACCTGGGCGATGAACACGATCGTCCCCGCGCAGGTGGCGCAGCACTACCGCGAGTCCCGCATCGTGGCATTCTCCACGGGCAACGTCTACCCATTTGTGATGCCGGAGCAGGGCGGTTGCGTCGAGAGCGACGATCCTGCACCGCGAGGGGAGTATGCGCAGTCGTGCCTGGGCCGCGAACGCCTCTTTGAGTACTACTCCAAGCACTTCCAAACCGCATGCCTGATTTTCCGGCTTAACTACGCCGTCGATCTCCATTACGGTGTGCTCGTGGATATCGCACGGCAGGTCTACGAGGGCAAGGCGGTCGATCTTTCCGTACCGGCGGTCAACGTGCTGTGGCAGGGCGACGCCAACTCCTACGCGATTCGCTCGCTCGCGCTGTGCTCCTCTCCGGCGCGCGTCCTCAACGTAACCGGCCCGGAGACAATTCAGGTGCGGCGCGTAGCGGAGTTCTTCGCGCAGCGCTTTGCGCGTGAGTTGCAGTTCAAGGGCGAATCCACAGGCATTGCGCTGTTGAACAATGCCGGCGCGTGCCATGCAGTCCTGGGATATCCCGAAGTGACGGCGGATCAACTCATGGAGGCCGTGGCGACGTGGGTGGAGTCGGGTGGCTCCGCCCTGAATAAAGCAACCAAGTTTCAGGTCACGGATGGAAGGTTCTGATGTCGCATAGTACGCAAGAGTTTCGCTCTCTCCTGCAGCAGGGTCTCGTCATCCCCGCGCACCCGCTGGCACTGACAGCAGATTTGCGCCTCGATGAGCGGCGCCAGAGAGCGCTCACCCGCTATTACTGCGACGCGGGCAGCGGTGGCGTCGCGGTAGGCGTTCACACCACGCAGTTCTCAATCCGAGATGGCAACGTGGGTCTTTTTGAACCGGTTCTTGAACTGGCCATGGAAGAGGTTCGAGCCTTCGAGCGGCGCACAGGAAATCAGATGGCGAAGATCGGCGGCATCTGCGGTAACACGCGCCAGGCGTGCGCCGAAGCAGAAACTATTCGCAAACTTGGGTATGACGGCGGGCTGCTGAGCGTGGCTGCTTTGTCAAATGCTTCGAACGCTGAGTTGATCGAGCACTGCCGCGCTGTCGGCGAGAATCTTCCGATCATCGGCTTCTACTTACAGCCGGCCGTGGGCGGGCGTCCTTTGGATGCTGAATTCTGGGAGCGATTCGTCGAGATCGAGTCCGTCGTGGCCATTAAGGTCGCATCCTTCGACCGATATCAGACCGTGGAGGTTTTGCGCGCGGTCGCCCATAGTGGACGCGGCTCCGAAATCGCTCTCTATACCGGTAACGACGACAACATTGTGGCTGATCTCCTTACCGAGTTCCGCTTTGGTGATCGCACAGCGCACTTTGTCGGAGGCCTCCTCGGCCAGTGGGCGGTGTGGACTCGAAGGGCTGTTGAGCTGCTGCAGTCCGTTCAGGAGGCCAAGCGCAACTGTGCATGCCTGGACTCAGTGCTGGCACGCGGCGCCGAGATCACAGACGCCAATGCAGCCATCTTCGACGCCAGGCATGAGTTTCGAGGCTGCGTCCCAGGTATCCACGAAGTTCTGCAAAAACAAGGGCTCCTGAATGGCCCTTGGTGTCTGGATCCCAATGAGGTGCTTTCGGGCGGGCAGAAGGACGAGATCGATCGAGTTTACGCAGCATATCCTTGGCTGAACGACGACCAATTCGTCGCCGAAAATCTGGACCGTTGGTTATCCTAGCGTTTGCGGGGTCATCTCGCCTGATCCCAGTCTGTCATAGCCCGAAATCGCAAGACGAGCGATTCCGAACCCCAAGTTGATCGTGTATCGCAGGTGCCATGAACGAGAAGACGATTGCTACTATTGCCCTCAGGGACGGAGGCTTTGCCGATCTGCAGGCTGTCCTCCGCGATGCAGCACATTGGGTTGAAGTGGCATCGGCCCAAGGTGCGGACCTCGCAGTGCTGCCCGAGACGATCAATGTACTCCACCGAACTACGGGCTCCGCTCCTCTCGAAGAGTTCGCCCTGGAAGACTGGCGGACGGAGACAGCGCTCCTCTGCGAAGCTGCGGCTAAGCACCGGATATCGCTTGTGCTGCCACTGCTTGTGCTTGAGGGTGCCACTCTTGCAAATCGCTTTTATCTGCTTTCGAGGGACGGATCGGAGCTGGGCTTTTATCAGAAACGCACTCCAGCCGCGGGCGAACGGCTTGCTGGAGTCAAACCTGCACCGACGGCCCCCATTCGCTGGGAGGGCCTCACACTGGGCGGAGGCATCTGCATCGATGTCTACTTTCCCCGCCACGTCTTCGATCCCCAGATCGAAGCAGGAGCGGATCTCTTCGTCATCCCAAGCATGACGCCCGCCGGAGCTCTTCTGGATTCCTGCGCCGTCCTCTACGGTGTCCCTTTCATCCTGGCCTACTCGCCTTGGAGCAGAATTCTCGATCGCGATGCTAAAGAGCTGGCGGCAGGTGGCTTTCGCTCTGAGACCTTGCGTGCCGGCTTTGGTATGCCATTGCAGCAAGCGACGATCAACTTCGATGCGGTAAGCCTGTTCGCGGACTTCAATCAGGAGAAAGTTCAGGATGTGCAACGGCACTACGGCGAAAAGGTGCGGATTCGCTTCGATCAACCCAATTGCCTGTTCGTCCTGGAGTCGCGCTCGGCCGACCTTTCAGTCAACGAAATCATGCGAGAGTTCGGTCTTGTCTCCCGGAGAGACTACTTCGCTCAACTCGACCCAGAGGTAGCTGCTCGAACCTCTGCGCCAAGCACCTCGGGAGGGATCACACCCGCATGATGAGACTGTCAGCTGAAAATCTGCCTCTGCGTGTGGCCGTGATTGGTTGCGGTTCGGTTGCCCGCTCTCAACACATTCCCAACATTGTCCGGTCTTCCAGGATGATCCTTCATACCTGCGTTGACCTGGATGACACCGTGCTTGCTGAGTGCCAGGATGTCTTTGGCGCTAAACACATCCGTAAGGACTACGAGGGTGCCATCGCGGATCCCGAAGTCGATATGATCTGCGTGGCCACGACCGAGAAGTTGCGTCTGCCAGTGATCGCGCTGGCAGCCAAAGCCGGGAAGCCCGTGTACGTCGAGAAGCCGCTGGCGACGAGCCTCGATGAGATGAGCGAGATTCAACGGGTGGTGCTTGCCTCTGGTATTCCATTTTGTGTGGGCCACAATCGGCGTGCCAGCCCCGCGATGCTCGACGCACAACGAATCTTCCGGCAGCACATGACCCATCCGCAATCGTGCCCCTGGCGTTGGCGCCGCGAAGGGGACGACCTGCCCTCTCTTCCCGACGATGGAGTTCCCTCCGTCTCAGTGCGCATCAATGATGACTGGTACAGCTGGAAGGGCTGGGTGTTCGACAAAGCGCAAGCACCGCACGGTCCCATGCTGTTTGAGATGACGCACTTCACCGACGTCTGCAATTGGTTTCTCTCTGAAGAGCCGATCGAAGTGACGGCCGTCGAAACAGGAATGTTGAACATGGCTGTAGTGGTGCGCTATAAGAGCGGCGCGCTGGCAACCATCGTCATCGGGAACAACGGCACCATGGGGTATTGCAAGGAACTCTACGAGTTCATGGGCAATGGCGGATATCTCGCCATTGACCACATGCTGGAGGTGCGCACGGCTGCAATCGAAGGCGCGCCCGCCAGAACTACGTACCCCATGGTGCAAGATCGGCATCCGCCGATAGGTACTGAGGGCGGCGTCCCTGGCTGGCTCGCAAAGAAGCGCGCCGCTTGCGACGAGGCCACCGCGCACAACGATCCTCTGCTGCAATTCACCGCTGAGCCGGATAAAGGGCACGCTCACGCGCTCGAGCGTTTCATCGACCAGATTCTCGGCAATGGGCCCGAGGTTTGCGGCGTCGAAGCCGCGGTGCTCGCTACAAGAGTCGCGTTTGCAGCCATTCAGTCTGCTCGCGAACGAAGACCCGTTTCGCTTGCTGAGGTTGCGGTTTAACCGCGTAAGCTGATGCTCTCTGCGTGATGGACCGCCTATCTCGATCGATCGGAGATGAACTATGAATAGACATTTTCAACTGAGATGGAAGGCCCTCACGGGACAAGCAATCAAGTCCGGCGCGCGCACTTCATCCGCGCTTCTTGTCCTGCTCCTGGCATTGCAGGTCAATGCTGCCCATGCCCAGAAGAACCTCTCGCCTTCTGCTCCTGCGTCCAGCGTCAATCCGTTGATCGGCACGGGCGGCGATCCGAACGACGGCAGCTACCTGTACCCCGGAGCCGTCAGACCGTTCGGCATGGTACAGCTCAGCCCAGACACGGAAGATCACGGGTACGGCTATCACTATATTCAGAACTGGCTCAAGGGCTTCAGCATGACCCACATGAGTGGTGTCGGCTGCGCTAATCAGGGTGACGTATTTTTTACCGCGACGACGGGGCCGATCGTGACGCAGGTCTCCGATTTTCAGACACCCTACTCGCACAAGAGCGAAACGGCGTCTCCCGGCTACTACCAGGTGCAACTTCTTGAGTGGGGCATCAACGCGGAGCTAAGTGCTACCGAACGGACCGGCGTCGCACGATTCACCTTTCCTGCCGGCAAGGTCGCCAACATCCTGGTGCCCATCAGCCACACGTTGAACGACACGGCCGCAACTTCCATCCGCGTCGTTGGCGACCGGCGCATCGAAGGGTTTGTCGAGAACCACCTCTTCTGCAATCGGAAACCGACCTACAAGGTTTACTTTGTTATGCTATTCGACCGGCCCTTCGCTAAGTCCGGCACATGGTTCGGTAAGTGGGTGGATGACCAGGATCGCGGGGGAACGGTCGTTGCAGGCGGACGCACAGCGGAGCAGAGCCAACACGAACAATCGACTGGCGCCTACGCAAGCTGGCCCGCATCCGAACAGAAGCAGAGCATCACCGCGAAGATCGGCATCTCGTATGTCGATGTCGCTGGCGCGGAAAAGAATCTCGAAGCAGAAGCCACGCGCAAGGACTTCGACACGATTCGACGTGACGCAGTAAGTGCATGGAATAAGGAGCTCAGCACCATCGAAGTCTCCGGCGGCTCTCCCGAACAGCGAACTGTCTTCTACACCGCGCTTTATCACAGCCTGCTCATGCCTTCGCTCTTTGATGATGCGGATGGACGCTACCTTGGATTTGATAGCAAGATTCACACCGTCCCAACCGGTCACCATGTGTACGCCAACTTCTCCGGCTGGGATATCTACCGCAGTGAAATTCCGCTGCTGTCCATGATTGAGCCGCAACGGATGCAGGATATGGCGCAATCCGTGGTGTTGATGTACGAGCAGGGAGGTTGGATCGACCGCTGGCCGCAGATCAATCTCTACACGGAGGACATGGTTGGCAGCCCACTCTCCATCGCGCTTTCGACGGCGTGGCTCGACGGGCTGCACGGCTTCGACATGGAGACAGCATGGGAAGGCATGATGAAGGATGCAACCGAAGCGCCTCCGTCCGGTCATCCCTACGTTGGAGAAGAGGGCGTCGAGTGGATGAATGCGCTCCACTACCTTCCGGCGGACAAAGTCACCTACGGCTCTGTTGCGATGACCCAGGAATATGCGCTCGCTTACGCTTCGCTGTACCGTCTCGCCGTTGGGCTTGGCAAGACCAGCGATGCGAAGCAGATGTACGATCGCGCTCTTTACTACCGCAATCTCTTCAATCCGGAAGATGACTTCTTCCGTCCGCGTAACGCCGATGGAACATGGGTGCCGGGCTTCAACCCTGCCCAAGATAGTCACGGATTTGTAGAGGGCACTGGGTGGCACTATCGATCCTTCGCTCCGGCGGATATCGGCTGGTTGGTGAAGACTTTTGGGCAAGAGCACTTCAACGCCAGCATGATCGAGTTCTTCGACTATCCAGTGCCCGGGTGGTACGGCCACTTTTACAACCCTTACAACGAAACCGATCTTCAAGCCCCGTTCGTTTTCAACTTTTCAGGCCAGCCCTGGAGGTCGCAACAAGTGGTGCGTCGCGTCCTCAAGGAGAATTACCGAGACGCTCCCGACGGCGTCCCCGGGAATGACGATTGCGGCGCCATGTCGTCGTGGGCCGTTCTGAGCATGATGGGCATCTACAGCGTGGACCCCGGGAGCCTAGCGTATGAGCTCGTGAGTCCAGTGTTTCCCAAGGTCGTGGTCCATCTTCAACCCCCCTATGCGGGAACGGCGTTCACCATAACAACAACGAAAAGTCCCAACTCCACACCGTACATCCAGAACGTCACGCTCGATGGTCGCGAGCACGCTCGGAATTGGATCGCATTTCACGACATCACGGATGGGGGCACCCTGCACTTTGATCTCGGCGCGAGTCCGGATAAACATTGGGGCGCAAGCCCAGAGGATGCGCCTCCGTCGCTCAGTGACCCGCCCGCAACGCAACACGGTGTGACGTTGGATCAGAAATAATCCCTCGCGCCGAAGAGAAAAGGATCTCCCAAATGAAACGTCGCACCTTCGTTGAGCTGGCAGGACTGGGATTGGCGAACAGTTTGGTTCCGCGGACTTTCGCTGCAGAACGGAAGCTGCCCGTGGGACCGGCCAGGGAGGAGATCGACAAGAACGCCGAGTACAACTACGGCTCGGGACACTTTGGCCGTTGGGAAAAAGATGCGCATGGGCTCCCTGCCTACCGCTATACCTGCAACCAACTTACGGACCCGCACGCTGTCCTTCCTGTGGACAAGGAGTGGCAATCGCCTACGAACCACATCCATCAGGTTGGAAACGATCGCCTCGTCGCTGTCGCCTCTAATTACGGGCACGTGCAGGTTCGTCAGGATGAAGGCAGCCCGAAGTTTCTCAACGACTACTGCCCGGAGCAGGATCGCTACGGCGGAGGCATTGGCTTTCTCGCAGATGACGAGGGCTTTGCGCTGAGCACCTACTACACCGGCGCGGCTGAGAGGTTTGATCGCGTCTTCGGCATGGGATACATGCAGAAGCGGGTATCCGCGCGCCAGTACACGGTCGATCAGGTCATCTTCGCTCCATATGGCGATGATTCTGTCATGGTCTCGCAGGTTACTGTCACCAACCACTCCAGCCAGACAGTCAGGCCTCGCTGGATTGAGTACTGGGGATGCAGCAACTATCAGTTCTCCTACCGTTCGCTCATGGAGTCGGGAGTTCTGGGAGGATCGCCTTCAGCCGTCGAACGCCGCCGCGACTTTTCTGCCCGCTTCTCGCATCACTTTCAAATGCTCGAAGACGGTAAGGGATTGATGGAGACACAGACCTTCCTCGGACGCACGCCGCAGGAAGAACAGACATGGCAACAGACACAGGCTTCCCTCAAAGCCAAGCCAACAGGATTCTTTGGCGGCCCAACGCCTCCGCTGCCTGCGGGCACCAGCATGGACGACCTTTCGTCGCCGCCAACCTTCCTTGCCTCACTCGATGCTCCGGTTGACGGCTATGCAACCAACGCGAGGCGGTTCTTCAGCGGCAGTATCGAGCATCCCCACGGAGTCTTGATCCCCCTAGGCAACGACCTCGGCGCGCAAGGACCAGAGAGCGCGTTCTTCCTTGAGCGGCAACTCGACTTGAAGCCCGGCGAGAGCCGCACTCTGTATTTCCTCTACGGGTATCTTCCGCAGGGTTTCACCATGGACGCCCTCGTCGCGAAGTACGCTGGCGACCCGGCTTCACTTTGGTCGCGATCCAGTGCGCAATGGAAGCACGACGCCCCGCTGTTTCGCACTCCCGCACATCCCTGGGTGGAGCGAGAGGCCTTGTGGAGCAGCTACTATCTTCGCAGCGGTCTCACCTACGACACCTTCTTTCGCGAGCACATCCTCTCCCAAGGCGCAGGATATCAGTACCAAGCTGGCCTGCAGGGTGCCGCTCGCGACCCGCTGCAACATGTGCTGCCGCTCATCTTCACCGATCCGGAGATTGTGCGCCAGGTTCTCCGCTACACACTCAAGGAGATCCAGCCCGACGGCTCAATCCCCTACGCCATCGTCGGCGATGGTGTTCCAATGCCATGCGTGTACCGTCCCAGCGATTTGCAGCTGTGGGTACTCTGGGTGGCAAGCGAATACGTTCTGGCGACGCGCGACCGAGCATTCCTCCATGAACGCATTCCCCTCTACCCGCGCCATGAGGTACTGCCGGAGGATCCAACCGTGCTCGATCTCCTCTCGCGGTCGTTTACGCATATCACCACCGCCATCGGCGTCGGCAAGCACGGTTTGTTGAAGATCTTCAACGGAGACTGGAACGACAGCATCGTGTACACCCATCTCACGCCGGAGCAGAGGGCGGAGGTGTTTCCGATCGGGGAGAGCGTTCTCAATGCTGCGATGGCAGCCTACGTCTTTGACTACTATGCGCGCATGCTGGACTATGTCGAGCATCGCGAGTTGGCCGACAAGTCCCGCGTGAAGGCGAAGGAACAACGCGAGGCCGTGCAAGCGCAATGGTATGGGCGATGGTATCGTCGCGCATGGCTCAGCGAAGACCTCGGTTGGGTCGGCGAGAAGCAGATGTGGCTCTCACCACAGCCCTGGGCCCTGATCGGCGGCTGCGTGCCTCCGAAAGAAATCGGAACCCTCGTGACTGCCATCGACGAGCTTGCCCGCAGACCGTCACCGATTGGTGCGCTACTCCAGAGTCAGCCGGATCCAACCATGAAAGACGAACCCGGAACCGGGACGAACGGAGGCATCTTCGCCGCCATCAATGGCACTCTCATTTGGGCTCTTGCATTAGTGAATGGCGAGATGGCTTGGGACGAGTGGCAGAAGAACACACTCGCGCACCATGCGGAGACCTACCCTGATATGTGGTTCGGCATATGGAGCGGGCCCGACTGCTACCACTCCGTTCTATCCAAATGGCCAGGTGGAACCGGCGTGAATTTTCCTGTCCTGAACATGCACTCGCATGCCTGGCCGCTTTACTCCGCCATCAAGCTTCTCGGTACGGAGTTTCATCTGGACGGCGTTCGATTTCAACCCGGCCTCCCCCTCGACGAGTACGAGCTCAGTACGCCTCTGCTCGGCTTCAAGAAAACTCCAAAAGGATACTCCGGTTGGTACGCGCCGATGACAGCGGGGCATTGGAGCATCGAGGTCGCGCTTCCGGACATTGAGCTCGGCCGCTTCAGACATCTCAGAGTAAACGATGGGCGGGAAGCACTGCATTCGGCTGAGGGACGGATTCGATTCAATGGCGACAGTGCGCCAGGCGAGCCGCTACGATGGGAGCTCAGCTGAGCTGCTGATCGAGGAACTTGTAAGCGTCCTCGCGCATGGGTTGTGTGAACGCATGTCCACCAGGCCACGGCCGGAGTTCCAGCACCGAGCCTGCGAAGGCTGGCAGCGCCGCTTCGTAGACACGTTGCACGCCTTGGCTCCATACGTCCTCCATAGAAGCCGAGATGCAGAGCGCCATTGGAGCGACCACTGCGACGACGTCTTCGATTTCCCCATGCTCCATAAAGCCCGGCACGCAAAATTCCATCTGGATCCCCGCCCGTGATGAAGGGAATCCGCGTAGCCCACGCAACCGCAGTGGGAGACGGACGCGCAAATGGGATGGTCCACCACGGCAAGCCAGATGGCCGTGCCCCCTCCGTAAGAGTGACCCAGGAAGCCTATACGTTCGGCATCCACCTCGGAACGGCTGGCAAGATAGTCGATCCCAACCGCTGCATCGTGCAACACCTTGGCGAGCAGTATCTGACCGCGCACGAGGCGCGAAGCAAACTCATGGTACTCGGCCTCGAAGGTTCCCCCGCTCCAATTCCCTTCTTCAAACGCGACCGCATCGGGTGCGAACGTGATGTAGGCGCGCTCCGCGAGTTCGGCAGCATAAGCCTGATCCGGATGACCAGCGAGCCCAACGACGTCGAGCGTCCGCGGCCCCAAGGAGACCCGTTCAGGAAAGGGGCCCAGCAATGCCTGGAACTTTACTCGATCGATCACTGTCGCGTCTCCACCGCTGGGTCGCTACTGAACGCAGCGCTCTGAATTGCTCTACTTCGGGACCGGCGAGATTGTTAGGGTAGAGCAGCCATCTGGATGGATCGACAGTGGCAGCGAGGGGTGTGGACGACCAGTGTTGTAGTGGACTCGCACCGCTCCTCCGGCACTTTGATCTCCTTCATCGAGTAGAAGCTTTCGGGGGTGATGGGGCCGGGCATCAGTTATTGTTTGGTTCAGTGCGGGTGTGCGGATAGTCCGCTCGTCTGGTGCGGGTTTCGTAGCGGCGGACGGGGATCGTTATCGATTGCTGGTTGATTCTGCGAAGGGCTCGATCAATTCTCTGCAATCTACCTTCGGCATCGATCATGAGTTATTGATTCCAGACCATTCGCAGTTACCAGTTTTTGTGATCGAGCTGATGGATGGCTTTTCCGAATTCAAATCTGTGAGTTCCTCGGATGCGAAGGAAATCCATGTGCAACAGGGTGGTGATGAAACAAAGCAGACGTTGGCTTTCGACTTCAAGGGCATTGGTGGCCTGCCTATCGATGCTCGTGTAACAGCTCGATGCCCAAGGAATGAATCGCTGACTTACTGGAATCTTGAATGGAACAACGGCACCAAATCATGGATTGGGCATGTGCAGTTTCCAGTCATTCAAGTTCCGTTCGATAGCTCTGCCAACGGAAACTCAAGCCATATCCTGTCCTCCTTTGCCGATGGCATCCTGGCGGGGCCGGTTGAACCCTCTGTGGCTGCAGGCTCATGGGGAGGAAGAGAACGAAATTCGCCGGAGATATGACGCTACAACAATTACCCGGGGCAATGGGCTTCGACCCAGTTGATGGCTTATTACAACGATGCGGGCGGGTTGTATGTGGCCTGCGACGATGCAACGGGACTTCCTAAGTTCATCGATTCCCTATTCGAGGCGGACGGAGTGACGCTGGGTCTCGGGCACTAGCCGAGACGCAAGGACCAGCTAAAACGAAGCTGCCTTATAACGTGGTGCTCGGTACATTCCACGGCGATTGGTATGCGGCTGCGGAGATTTACCGAAACTGGGCATCGATGCAGCCCCTCTGCGCCGTTAAGCTGGCGGAAAGGAAAGACATTCCAAAATGGATTGCCAAGTCTCCGGTGGGACTTGCATTTCCGATGCGTGGGCAGTGCGATTGGGATGGGCCGGCAGAGCCGAATCCCGAATACACTCCTGCAACGAATGCGCTTCCCTACCTTGAAAAACTCGCGACCGAGCGCGAGAGCCCTGTGATGCCGATCGTTTTCAATTGGGAGGATGGAGGCCCGTGGGTGCAACCGGACGCATTTCCTCCTCTTGGGGGCGAAGCTTCCATGAAGGAATTTATGTCCAAGGCGAAGGAAGAAGGCAGGTGTCCGGTGATCTATGGCGACGGCCTTGGTTGGGTACCCGGGCAGAAGAATACAAGCTACGATGGCATGCCGTGTTTCGTTGCGCACGATGGTGAAGCTGTTGTCGTCCGCAATTGGGATGGAAAGCTGTTGGAGAATAATTTAGGCGAGTGGCGACAAGGGTATCTGGCCTGCGTGGGAACCTAGGGTGGGCGCAAGATGGTCGTCGATATGACGCGCGGTATGGCGGAGTTGAAGCCGGAGGTGATTCAACAGTTAAATTATTGATTGGGCCAAGAGGCTGAATCAGCTCCGCTCCGGGATAGGCCGTGATTTTCTTGTCTATGGAAAAATGCTGCGGCCGTGGAAGGTAAGCAATCGTACGGAACGCGATTTTGGCTGGGGCGAAGAACCCCTGGTGCAGTCGGCCACCTGGCAAGCGCCAGACGGATCGGCGTGGTGCTCGCCAATGGCTCCGACCTCGGGGAGTCTCCGCGCGTGCAACTTGAAGGAAGTGGCAGGAAAATTTCACTGTACATCGACGGCGAACTGAAAGAGGAGAAAGTGGGAGCTCCCGGCATTCTCGAACTGGATATGCTGCCGCGATCTCTTACCCTGATTGAGATGGCGTAGAAGCAGACGCAGCATGATGGGCTGACGTTATCGACTGGATCCTTCCTTGTACCGCGGGAAGCCAACGTTCCCGGCGAGAGGCTTTACCTTGTACTGAGCGCGAACCGCACCCCGAACTTGATTCGGCCATGCGTCATGGCCTCTCCATTGGCTTGTTCCTTAGATGGTCTCGGTTCGCTTACGTCGCATCCGCGAGAAGAACTCTATAAACAGAGATCCCGCGATTATGAGGTGCATTCGACCGAGCCCGATTCTGAAGTCTTCCGTCTGAGGAGCAACGTCAATACTGCCGAAAGCGCCAGTGTGGCGCCCACCACATACAAGCCGCCCGTATAGCTTCCGGTCTTCCCCTTGATCCACCCGATCATGTAGGGGCCAATGAATCCGCCAAGGTTTCCAATGGAGTTGATCATCGCGATGCCGGCGGCGGCGCCTGCCCCCGACATGAACGTGGTCACCATCGCCCATAGTGGAGCCTTGGCCGCGCTGATGCCAACGTTGACGACGACGAGCGCGCCAATGACACCGATCGCCTTGTGGGTGCTTCCCGCCCATATAAATCCGAGGCACGCGGCAACACACGGAATGACAACATGCCATGTGCGTTCCAGGGTCTGATCGGAATGACGTGCCCAAAGCGTCATTGCCAGCACGGCAAATACGCTGGGGAGCGCATTGATCCAACCCGTTTCCAGCGCCGAAAACTTAAACTGCCGGAGGATCAGGGGAGCCCAAAGCCCCAGCGTGTACAGGCCTGCCGAGGTGCCCAGATAGATCAGAGAGAGTGCCAGCGCGCGGAGGTCGCACAAGGTCCGCCAGACACTGGTCAAGCCGCCTCCGTGAGTGGAGGCGGCGCTGGTCTGTTCAGACTTAAGCCTTGTCACCAACCAATCGCGTCCTTCTGCTTCGAGCCATGTTGCCTCTTCGGGTTTGTCCGTCAGGACTTTCAGGACGACGAAGCCCAACACCACCGCCGGCGCCGCTTCGAGGAGGTAAAGCCATTGCCAATTGCTGAGGCCTGAAATGCGAGGTAACTCCATCAGCGCCCCTGAAACAGGAGAGCCGATCGCCGTGGAGATCGGTGCCGCTGCCATAAATGCGGCAGCTGCCATTGCACGATATCGCGCGGGAAACCAAAGGCTGAGATACAGAATGATGCCGGGAAAAAATCCGGCCTCCGCAACTCCCAGCAGGAACCGCAGCGTATAAAAACTGTGCGCTCCAGTTACAAATGCGGAGCATGCGGACACGATCCCCCAGGTGACCATCACGCGCGCAATCCAAACGCGGACGCCTATGCGATACAGGATCAGGTTTGATGGCACCTCAAACAGAAAGTAGCCGATGAAGAAGAGGCCTCCGCCCAGACCATATGCGGCTATAGGTGTCCCCAAAATTGGGTGTCAAGGTACGCTTGCGGTTCGGTCCAATGCTCCCTGCTGCTAGCGGACCTTGCCGGCCGCGTTCTCGAGCACGACGTTCGACAACACCGCCGTGTCTGTCTTGTCCGGGAGATGGGAACAGAACCCGATGCCCACATAAAACGGACCCTCGAGATGCAGTTGGATCGGCGCGCCGAACTGGTGCATCGGCTCGCCGTCCACGCTCACAAAGAGTGTGAACGAGTCGCCCTTCTTCTGGATGCCGATCCGCTTCGCAATCACCGGCACCAGACTGTCTGGCGACTCGCCGCCCGGAAGCCCTCGGCCGCCGATGCGATACTCCATGTCCTTCATGCGGGCATCGTTCTCAGGCCGTTGCGCCAGGTGGATCATGCCGCCGCCATGCAGCGCGACGAGCGCCTCTTTCGAGTCGTCGTCCAGACTTTGGCGAATGACCAACACTGCTTTGCGATCCCCGTAGCCATTTGGGTCCGGGTACGTGATGTCCGCCGCCAGCGAGATGTCGCCCGACATCTTCTTCCATAAGTACCGGAACTCGTCGCGTGTGTACCACACGTTATAGCCCGCCGAAGTAATCGTGTACTGCCCGGTGCCGGGACCAAAGCTCGCACTTCCCGGCAGCAGCGAACCTCCCACGTCGGACTGCCCTTGAAAGATCCCGATCGGCGTGTCCGATGTTCGCGTAGCGCTATGAAAGCCCGGTGGCGGTGCGACCTGGGTGTGCGTCGCCGTACCCGGCTGTGCCCATTCGGGCGCACTCGGATTCGAAGATGCCGGCGCGCTGGTCGCCTGGGCACGAAGCACGTGCGGAACCGTGCAGAGCAGCGGCGCGAGCAGAAGAGCCGGTCGCGAGACACGGCAAGCAGACGTATTTTTGAGACGAATTAGAAATTTACAAATCGAGATCTTCGTAGCGGAGATTAACGTCATTTCGGTCGAAGGCATCGAGGATCGGCCGCCGACGCTTCGCCAACTCGGCAAAAGCTGGCTACACCAGCCCGCAGGCCGCTGCGGCCAGGGATACATGTCAGGCCACGCCAGCGCGCCTGAAAACGTTGCATGCGCTTTGAGTCCGAGGTTCTTCGAGGCCTTGGCCGCGAATCCAAGCTGCTCTACCGCCCACGCCTGCCGCGCTCCCGCATTCCCGTGCACTGCCTTGGACGCGAAGCTGTCGAAGAGCAAGTCGTAGGCCGGATGCACCGCGATCAACTGCCCCTGCAATTGTGTCGAAAGCTCTGTCCGGGCCAGTCCATTTTCCGCCAGCACTCCAAGCACCTGGTCGCAGGACGCCTGACTCTCCGCGGCCAGTTCCAGATCGAACAGCCGCGCATCCCACGTAGGAATCTGCACTCCTTTGTAACCCAACTCGGCCGCCCACTTCGAGATCGAAGCCAGGTCATTATATGGAGCAGCGTCGCCAGCAAACTGGGCCAGAAAGATCGCCGGTCCTTTAATCGTCTTCATCTCTAAACTCCTCGATTGTTCGTTACTTTGTGGGCGCGGGAACGGCAGGCCGTGGCTGAGTAGGAGCATCCAGCGGGTTCAATCCCTTCGAATAGTTCGGGTCCAGCGCTGCAAGATCTGTCCGGTAGCAGACCGTATTCTCGTTGGGAAATGTGGCCGGCAGCTTTTGTGTCACCTTGCCCGTGGCCGCCCACTCCACTCCCCGCTGCAACGTCACTACCGCATCCACCGAGCTCATGGCCAGCGCGTCGTGTCCCACCGCCGTGTGAAAGATCCGGCCCTTGCCAAATCTGGAGACCATCAGCAGAGGCTCATCGAACCCTGTGCCGCTGTTTGCCGGATCGGAGTAGCCCGTCGCCAGCACCGTCATGTTCGTACCCGGCCCACGCAGACTGTCGTAGAGCTCGTCCCCCTGGTGCATCCAGACTCTGGGCAGACCCTTCATGATGGGGTGGTCCGGGTCTCGCGCCGTCATCTTGAAGGGCCGGCGAAGGCCGTGGTGTCCGGCGTTGCCCGGCTTATCATCCGAGACCAGCTTGCCGTTGCTGTAGTACCAGTGCGGCCCCGCCTTCTCGTCTCTGCCCCGCCAACCACCCACCCCGATCATCTCGTTGTACGCCTTCCACCCGGGAAAAGCATTATCCGCAGCATGCACCGACACCATGCCGCCTCCGTTCCTCATGTAGGTCTCGAAGGAAGACTTTAGCTCCGCCGGCCAGCGCTCGGTTGGAGCGTCATAGTTGAACACGATGACCCTGTACTTTCCCCAATCGGGCCTGAAGCTGCTGAAGTCTCCGCCCGTCGGCGGCGCGGTGACAACATCCACCTGGAACAGCCCCACTTCGTTCAGTTCCTTCTTGAGCACCTCAGTCGTCACCCGCCAATTGTGGTAGGTCCCACCACTCTCCCCATCCAGAATCATCACCCGCAGCGGCGCGGCCGCCCGGGCGGGCAGAGTCCATAGGCAGACGGCAAGGACTAGAACACCCAATACAGCTTTCTTCATGAGACAGCTCCTATTTAAGGCATCTACTAAGCGGGAATAAAACCTAATTGTCGATGAAGGCTCGAAGCTCAGTCCGGCGAAGTTCTGGTCCTCAGGCGGATTGACGAGTTTAGAGACGCGCTGCGCACGCGCCAGTCTTGCCCCAACAGGCTACAACGGACGGAAGGGCGTTGACGAGTGCGTCCATGCGGGCAGAGCTTTCACAACAGATAACCGATCGCAGAGATACCGGACGGGTTTCGACGACACGAACGGGTCGGCTCCCCGTTTCCCGGTTTTGATGATTGGGGATGACGATCGTGTCGCGGACAGGCCTGAGAGCGCGGCAACAAAAGGACGGCAGCCAAACAAACGGATGTCATGTTAGGTTGGGTGCATGAAGCAGCTCAACCGTTTTAGCCTGAGCCAAATCGTAGTTTGCGTGGTATTGGCCATCGTCGCAGGGCCTCGCCTGGTCAGTGCCCAAGTCGCCATGAAGGTGAACGACAAGGATTACCTGGATACGCAAGGTTTCAGCGTCTTTCTGTACGACAGCACGTACCATCCGGTTTTCGTCGACCAGAAGAATACGGCGATGGAGATGATTCTTCACGGCCAACGTATCGCCACCAACGGCGACGTTCGCCTCATGCCAACGCCCGAGCAGTGGGATCTTGTGGCAACCCTCAAAGGCCGGCATGCCGATCACGCGAACAACCGGCTTAGCGCCGACCTCGCCTTCCCGACCTTCGATCTGAGCTATACCCTGGAAGTTTCGGCAGAGCCGGGTGGAGTACGAGTCACTATCAACCTCGACAAGCCTCTGCCGCAGAAACTGGCCGGGCGAGCGGGCTTCAACCTTGAATTCCTGCCCTCCATCTACATGGGTAAGGCTTACCTCGTCGATGGAAGCAAAGCGGGCATCTTCCCGCGCACGCCCAACGATCCGATGATCAAGGTGCTGCCGCTGCCTGACGAGCCGAAAAAGGCGTACTACCTGGAAGACTGGGACAAGGCCAAGGGGTACACGCAACCGCTGCCCTTCGCCGAGGGCAAGAGCATAACGTTAGGGGTTGACGACGCGCTGGCACGGGTGAACGTCCAGTCGGACACGGGCGACCTCATGCTGTTCGATGGCCGCGACCGCGCGCAGAACGGCTGGTTCGTGCTGCGTTCGCTGATCCCGACGGGGAAGACGACCGGCGCGATTGTGTGGCACATCAAGCCCAATGAGATTCCGA